>JBMZNW010000088.1:0-7945 GCA_049619915.1 Gammaproteobacteria bacterium | reverse complement strand
GAAGTTTGATAGGTGTCAATTGAAGCAACATAAACCCTCTAATACCGGTGTATCAATTGATAGGTGTGGTTTAATAAGTGTAAAAAACAGTAAGTTTTTTTTGGATTCGACTAGCAAATATATTGAGTCGGCAAAGAACTATTCTGAAGCTTTTAACGAAGGAATAATTCTTTTATTTCATTTCAAGTCTGAGTCAGGAAATCCCTCCTGTTCCTTTAGGCAATTGCGTTATCTTCCTAATGAAGCAGGATATAAATTTTCGTCTGAGGATTTAGCTAATGGGCTAATGGATACAAAAGTGAAAGTTATGTCAAAAGATCATACTTTAGATTTGTTGCAAAGGGGTAAAAAAGTGCCTTTTTCAATGGCTCCGCCACCAGATAAATATAGAATATTAAGCAGTCAAGAAAGAGAAAAAGAAACATATGAAGTTATTTATGAAATGTGGAGCAGTTTAGAACCTTCTGGTTTTAGTGTTGGTCATAAGTATTTTACTAAAGTTATTAATGTTCCTGAAAACTTACGGAAAGGAAATGCTAAATATTTTATTACGGCTGAATGTAGGTATACAAACTCAAGAGTTAATGTTTCGAGAAGAGATAGAGTTATAAAAAGTTTGATAAATAGTATTATTATTCTAGAAAACTAAATCTTAGTTTTCAGGTTTTAAGTTGTGACTACTACAGCTAAAGTCTACTTAACCGTTTGATTCCTCCCTTGTCCTTTCGCTTTATAAAGATTGATGTCCGCCTGATTAATAAATTTCTTTATATTGTTTTCTTTATCAGGAATCATCGACGCAACACCAATACTCAAAGTGATGCGACCTGCGGTTAATGATTTTTCGTGAGTAATATTTATTTCTTCTATATGTGTGCGTATCTTTTCGGCAAGTTGCCATGCTTCTTCATTCGTAACGTGTGGCAAGATAATAGCAAACTCTTCACCACCATAACGTGCTGCCAAGTTGCCAGAACGACGGCTATGTTTTTTTAATATCTTAGCTACTTTCTTTAAACATTCATCTCCTGCTTGATGCCCATATTGATCATTATAAGATTTAAAGTGATCGACATCGCATAGCAATAATGACAAGGTTTGTTGATGGCGCTGTAAACGTTTCCATTCTTTTTCCATTGTTCGATCAAATTTTCTACGGTTGGCTAATTTAGTCAGCGGATCAGATGATGCTTCTTGTTTTAATTTGAAAGTTGTTCTAGATACTTTAGCGTCGATCATATATTCAACGTTTTTTGAATAACGCATCAAAAGAAAGGTGCTTAGCAATGCCAGACCGCTGATGATACATAGCATGATTAGCAGTCCACTAAAATTACTTTTCATTTCGATGAGAAGATCATCCATGTTCTGCGTTGTTTCAATCACACCTCGAACATCACCTATCTTCCAGTCTCGTTTAGGGCTTTCTGCTAATGTGTTATGGCACACCACACAGGCTTCTTCCATGATGATGGCTTCTGTATATCGAAAGATTTTTTTGCCATTGACGATATCTTGACGTGCGTAGTAGCTTTGCGGATTCTCAATCAAGTAATCAATCGCTTCGCGTTCAAATTCATCACGCGGACCGCCGGTTTTTATTCGATTAGGAAAGGGATGGTCACTATAGAGACGTGTGATTTGTCCGGGGTTTTGTGTGCTTAGATTTTCACCAAGAATAATAGAAAACGTTGCCGGGTTAGGTACGGCACCATGAATATCTTTATATTCTGGGATTGCGCGTGCGGTTCCGGCTTCATGTAAACGTGCGACAACCTCTTGACTGTATAGGTTACGCGTATTGTTTAATAGTTTTACCGTAATACGACTGTTATCAAGTGCTTGAGATAACAACAGTTTATCGATAATAAAATAGCTACCAATCACAGAGACAATAATACCGAGACTCAGTAACAAGAACTGAATCAGGATAATGTTTCTAAAGAAAAACTTTGTATAACGTTTCATGTGTGTGTTTGTTCTTTATTATACCTATATCATTTAACGGCTGAACCGACAAGCTTCTTGAATAGCAAACTCCTTTTCTATCAATAATTTATATGATTAATTTGTAATGATAAGACAATTGGATTGTTTGAATGTACAAACTTAAAAGTGTGACTTTATTTCGTTTATTTAATTTGTTTTCCATTGGTATTGCTTAAGAGCAATACAATTGTTGTCGTCAAATAATACGTTTTCGGTTTCTAATAGGATTCTTTGATAATCATCGCTACCATTCAGTCCTCTTGAACTTATCTTTCCTTTAGCATTAACCACTCGATGCCAGGGTACGTTGCTACTACTTTCTAATTGAGAAAGTGCACGGCCTATGTAGCGAGCATGATTAGGATAACCGATTAATTTTGCAATCTGACCATAGGTGGCTACTTTACCTTGTGGAATACGACATACCATGTCGTAGATCTTTTTATGCGAAATCATTTATAAAAAGTCAGCTAAGATATAAAGTTTATCGATTAACATGACTGTTAAGGCGTTTTGAAATTAAATTTCGTATATGTTCATTAGGTGCACATTGTAACGCTAGTTCAGTATAGTGTTTTGCTTTGTCATTATGATGACATCTTGTATTCAGATCGGCCATGACGATTAACCATAAATAAGACTGGCTCATCCATGTAGGTGGTTCAAGTTCAGACAGTAGTTGCAGTGCGTTTTCAGGAGTTTTCCACTCAGCAAGCGCTACAGCTCGATTGAGTCGATAATGATAAGAAGTAAAGAAAGACTCTAATTGTTCATAATAGGAACATATTTGTTGCCAGTTTGTTTCTTCAAAAGAAGGTGCGCGACAATGTTCTGCTGCTATTGCTGCTTCTAGATGATATCGGCTTAATATATTTCCTTCAGCAGATGAACCAAGGTAATTAAAACCACGTTCTATAAGTTGCCAATCCCATTTCGTTCTATCTTGTTCTTCAAGTAAAAGTAAACTTCCTCTTTGATCTTGTCTTGTATCTAGTCTGGCTAGGTTAAAACACATTAATGCCAGTAAAGCGTAGACTCTTGGTTCATTCGTCGTTGATGAATGAGATAATATTTCTAGTAGACGGAATGCCTCTTCACACAAGTCACGGCGAATAGCATCTTCAATTGAATAGGAAAGATAACCTTCGGTAAACAATAAATAGAGAACATTCAGTACGGACTCCAGACGTTTAAGTGATGTTTCAGCCGTTAAGGAATTAAAATGTTCAGCCTGTTCCTGTAAAACTAAGCGAGCGCGTTGATAGCGTTTGTGAACATTCGCTTCACTCATAAATAAGCGTAATGCAATTTCTTTAACATTGAAGCCGCACAATATTTTTAGAGCAATGATATGACGAGAAGCTTCTGGAATTTTAGGGTCACAACAAATAAACATCATGTGCAATAAGTCATGTTCTTGCTCTAGAACATTTGAGTTTTCTGAAGCTTCGCTTTTAACTAGAGCAGAAAGTTTTTCATCATCTTCTATTGGGGATAAGGGCTGTCTTTTTCGAAATTCATCAATTAAATGATTGTAAGCAACACGATATAACCACGCGTCAGGTTTTCTAGGCGTTTCTGCTTGCCACGTTTCAATCGCTTTAAGCAGACTCGCCTGAACGGCATCTTCAACTAACTCAATGTGTTGCACTCCCACTTTGCGTGAGAGTAATGCAACTAGGTTAGCATATTGATGCCTAAAAAAATGATCGTCCAAATCTAAATGAACTTAGGGCTTTAAGATTTCGCGAACTTCAACTGTTGTACCAGAAGATAATGCGCTTTCCACAGGAGGACATTCGCTCGCGACTTGAATAGCTTCGTCTATACTGCTAGCCCGTACAAGCATATAACCACCCACTACTTCTTTTACTTCAGTAAATGGACCATCAACAACACCTTCACCTTTTATTACTTTCCCATCGCCTAACTTACCTCCCATATCTTCGATGTTGTCTGCAAATTTTTCCTGCCATTTTTGAAATTTTGCATACATTTCATCCATTTGCGATGCAGAAGGCTCTTCACAACCTCCTTTATCATTGCGAAGAATACACATATAGAGTTTTGACATAAGAATCTCCTCGATTTTAGTAATTAGTTTAATGGAACATCGTTCCCACAGTTATAACGGATGAGTATTATGAATTTGGACAAATGAGTTAAATTTTTTATTAATTTTATTTTTCTAACGTTGTTTGTCTTGAAGCCACACTAAATAATTTCTCATCTTCCAATCGCATAGCCGTTAACTCTCCGCCCCATAAACAGCCTGTATCTAAAGGATAGACATTATGTTGTTTGAAGTTTTGTTCTTCGCCGAGCGTTACTGTAGACCAATGACCGAAGATGATTTTATCTTCATTCGTTTTTCGATTAGGAAGCGCATACCAAGGTAATAATGTTTCAGATTGTTTCCCCGGCGCATTATTTTCTTTTAGGTTTAATTTGCCTGTTTCTTCAAGATAACGAATGCGAGTAAAACAGTTAATGATAAAGCGATGAAGATCATCGTTTGATAATGTTTCTGTCCAGATATCAGGTTGGTCACCATACATATTATGTATAAAGTCATTAAACTGATCGCTTTGTAATAAGCTTTCAGTTTCTTTTGCCAGTTTTTTTGCTTTTTTTAATGACCACTGTGGTGGCAAGCCAGCATGTATCATGCTGAAGTTTAATTCTTCATCATGAACCAGTAGAGGTAAGTGTCTTATCCAGTTTAATAACGCTTCTGCATCATCAGCATTTAATATTTCATCAACGGTATCGTTGCGATGAGGTTGACGAACTTTATTAGCAATGGCTAATAAATGTAAATCGTGATTACCAAGAACGGTCTTTGCTTTTTTTCCAAGTGATTTAACGAAACGTAAACACTCTAATGATTCAGGTCCGCGATTAACTAGATCGCCAACAAACCAGAGTTGATCTTTTGTTTCATCAAAATTTATTTTATTGAGTAAATCTTGTAACTCTGTGTAACATCCTTGTAGGTCACCTATAGCATAGGTTGCCATGATTAGTGTAACGCGTTCGGCAGAGAGAGATTGAATACAGGAATGTTCGCTTCAAACTCAACACCGTCATCAGCGATCATGTCATACGAACCTTGCATACAACCAACCGGTGTTTCCAAAACAGATGCACTGGAATATTGATGCGTTTGTCCCGGTAAGAGATGTGGTTGTTCACCAATAACACCATCGCCTTTAACTTCCTGAATCTTACCATTGGCATCAGTAATAATCCAATGACGACGTAATAGTCGTGCTGGCATCGAGCCTGTATTTTTTATCGTCATCGTATAGGCAAAAACATAGCGCGAATCTCTAGGTGAAGACTGTTCAGGGATATACAGTGTCTCGCTTGAAACGCTGATGTCATATTGTTTTTCGTTCATAAATGACATTTCACCTTAAACATGCATGTAGTGCAAGTCAGGTTTAAATATACGACTAAATTAAGTTCGATTGCCCGTTTAATTTCTGGCGATAACTAATGGCTTCGCTAAGGTGTTGTGTCATTATTGTTTCACTATTTGTTAAATCAGCAATGGTTCTGGCAACTTTCATAACGCGATGGATGGCCCGACCTGATAAACCAAGTTTTGTCGTCGCTGTTTGTAATAATGTTTTATCTGCATCGGTTAGTATGCAGTGTTGTTCTATATCATTCGTTGTTAATTCAGCGTTAATAGTGCCGCAGCGTTGCAATTGTTTATCATACGCAGTAATAACACGTTGACGAATCGTGGTACTGCTTTCTGCATTTTCATCTTTTGTCTGGTTGATAATGGCATTTGGAATACTGTTCACTTCAATGACCATATCAATGCGATCCATTAACGGCCCGGAAATTTTATATTGATAGCGAAGTACTTGTTCTTCGGTACAGCGGCAACGTCCACTCTTATCACCAAGGTAACCGCAAGGGCAAGGGTTCATTGCTGCGATTAATTGAAAGTTTGCCGGGTATTCGACCTGATTAGCGGCACGGGAAATAACAATGCGGCCTGACTCTAGTGGTTCGCGTAATACTTCCAAAACTTTACGATCAAACTCAGGTAATTCATCCAAAAATAAAATGCCATAGTGTGCGAGTGAAATCTCTCCGGGCTTTGGATGACTGCCGCCGCCAACTAATGCCACTGCTGAAGCAGAATGATGCGGCGAACGAATAACGCGCTGCTTCCAACAATCAGCTGAAAAACCATGTCGACTGATTGATGCAATCGCTGCGCTTTCTAATGCCTGTGCTTCGGTCATCGGCGGCATAATTGTTGGCATGCGTTCGGCCAACATGGTTTTACCCGACCCCGGCGGGCCAATCATTAATAAATTATGTCCACCTGCTGCTGCGATTTCCAAAGCACGTTTTGCGTGCGCATGACCGTAAATATCATTTAAGTCATTTTTATAATTGGTTGTTGATGCATTTGTTTTATTTATGTGCGACTCAATAAGTTCAGAGCCTGAAAGATGCGCGCAAACCTCTAATAAATGTGCGGTTGGTTTACATATCGTATTTTCAACTAAGGAAGCTTCATCAGCATTAGTCTTCGGTAGGATTAAAGATCGTTGCGATTGTTTCATTGCCATTGCAACAGGTAGAACACCCGTGACGGGTCTTAATTCACCTGTTAATGACAGCTCACCAATAATTTCGTAACTCTCAATATCGTCTGATGGTAATTGTCCCGAAGCGATTAATATTCCGAGCGCTATTGGTAAATCAAATCGTCCGCCTTCTTTGGGTAAATCAGCGGGAGCCAGATTGATGGTGATTCTGCTTAATGGAAATTCGAATTGATTATTTAAGATGGCGCTGCGGACACGTTCTTTACTTTCTTTAACTGTTGTTTCCGGTAAGCCAACAATAGAAAAACTGGGAAGACCGCGTGATAGATGAACTTCAACGGTGACGAGTGGTGCGTTAATGCCGTCCTGTGCCCGTGAATAAATGATTGCTACGCTCATGTCATCTTCCTTGATGTTGCTTGTTAATTCTAAGTTTACTTGCTTGTATTAATTAAATGCAATGTATCACAAATCTGGGTTTGTTATGCACAACAATAGGGCAAGTAATTTTAAAACCGCACCAGTTAGATGCATAACAAATATTAACAATTTCATAAATACTATATATATCAATATCTTATGTCTTGGCATAGTAACTGCAAAATACTTCATTAAGAATGAGAGCTATTGATGTTTTAACTCAGTAGTTATTAGTTTTCCAAAAGGATTGCTAGGGTTCCGACGTATTACTAAACGTGTCTGGTCCGAGAGCAATCGACCTTCGCCAGAAGGTTACACGGCGGGACAAAAGCCCGGGAGGTAGTAGCCATTGTTTTAATCGTTGGTGCCTCTCTTTCAGAATATTTTTCAACCACACTTAAATATAAGGGGAAGGTTATGACGCTTCATAATGCTATCCGTAAGACATTGTTACTCGCCGGAGTAATGTTTGGTTCACTTTCATTTTCTGTTCAGGCAGAGCCATTAAAGATTGGTTACAGCGACTGGCCGGGTTGGGTTGCTTGGGAAGTGGCAATTGAGAAAGACATGTTCAAAGAAGCCGGTGTCGAAGTTGAGTTTGAATGGTTCGATTACGTTGCTTCAATGGATGCTTTTGCTGCAGGCAAGCTGAATGCTGTCGCGATGACCAATGGTGATGCTTTAGTTACCGGTGCAACCGGTGCAAGCAATGTGATTATTCTGATCAATGACTACAGTAACGGTAACGATATGATTGTTGCTGTTCCGGGCATTGAGAGTGTCAAAGATTTAAAAGGTAAAAAAGTCGGTGTCGAGATTGGTTTTGTCGGTCACTTATTATTGCTAAATGCATTAGAGAAAAACGGTTTAACGGAAGCTGATGTTGAATTGGTGAATGTTCCAACCAATGAAACACCTCAGGTCTTAGCTTCAGGTGATGTCGATGCGATTGTTGC
>JBMZNW010000087.1:0-8012 GCA_049619915.1 Gammaproteobacteria bacterium | reverse complement strand
GAAGGCCTGTTACTAAGTATCTTGATAACTATTCTGATTGGACTAGAAAACATATTTTAGATGACGAATGTAAAAAATCATTAATGCCACATAAGATTCCGACTAAAAAGAAAGCAATTGTTAAACCTGATTATTGGTAATTCATCATTTGATAGGCTTTACGACATTCGCTTTTCTTATATAAACTCGTTCTGTAATTTCAATGTATATGTGACCTAATAATTATCTAGCATGTTTTGTTCAATATCACTTGTCACCTTTGTTCTCAAATCATGTTCAATAATACGCATGAAATTTCCTTATTCAGCATACAAGTTAATCTTTCTCGGCACTTAAATCCTATAATGTTTAATAGCTAAATACATTTTTATCAGGAGATAAATTATGGGACAGTATTTAACGTTTATATTTCTAGTCACTACGACATTCTTCATAACAAATATATCATTTGCACAAGAACCGAAATCTTTTGGTAACTTTAATGTAAAGGCTGCTATTGATTCGTTACCTGAAACGAGTATCAAGCCTTTTGTAGAAATTAGGTTAGTTGATAATGGTGAAATAGGAGTCAGGGTATTGCGTGTTTATAACCCTGTTCCACGTCATAGTCATGCTTACTCATCCACATATCTCAAAATCGAGTCTGGTCGTGCATTATTTAGTATTGATGGTGGAAAGCCTTTTGAAGCTGGAGCAGGAGACTTTGTTTTTTGGGAACGAGGAGTCGAGCATGAAGTTCTGCAAATTTTGGAACACCCGTTAACTTTTTTAGCGATTGATTCGCCAACACGGCGTGAGGGTGATATACAGGTTAGATAAATAATGACTAATGTTATTGATCCCAATAAGGGTTATCACCAAATCGGTCTATTAAAAAATCAATTAACATTCTCGTTCGGTATGATAAGTGCCGTGTTTTAGGATAGACCGCATAAGCATTTAAATTTGGGAGTACGTAATCAGAAAGGATTGGTACGAGTTTCTTTTTCTTTATTGCTTGCCATGTAATAAAAGTAGGGATGGCAATGATGCCGTGACCTGAGATAGCCATGTCTTTTAAAAAGTCGCCGTTGTTAGCAATAATTTTCGCTGAGAAATTAACGTGATGCTGCTTGCCTTTTTTATCCTGAAGTTTCCAGGTAGATGTGCTTCCTGAATTGTATTGCAGTAAACGATGTTGTTTTAAGTCGCTTGGCGTTTTAGGTGTGCCATGTTTCTTTAAATACTTAGGACTTGCACAGAGGACGAGTCGAATGGGTGATATCTTTCTTGCAATTAAATTAGAATCTTTTAAGTCAGCAATACGAAATGCTAAGTCTAATCCTTCTTGAATAAGATCAACTTGTCGATCTGAAAAATCAATATTAATCGTTAGCTCAGGGTGTTGTTTAAGGAATAAATCTATTGCAGTTGAGAGATGACATAAGCCAAAAGATAAAGGCGCAGCGAGATTTATCGTGCCTTCAAGTGAAGTATTAGAGTTTACCGTTGTCGTATTGAGTTCATTAACATCATCAAGAATTTTAATGGCGCTTTGGTAATAACTTGTGCCTGCTTCTGTCAGGCTGGATTTGCGCGTTGTGCGATTTAATAGGACTACGCCTAAACGCGTTTCTAATTCTACTAGTTTGCGGCTGACCGCTGACTTCGCCAAACCGAGTTGTTCTGAAGCACGACTTATCCCACCGGATTCGACAATCCTGACGAACACATTCATGTCTTCTAATTGACCCATTTTCAATAGTTCTCAAAATATGAACAATGTTTTCATATTATTTATGTTTATTCATTTTTTATCAACAAATAAACTAGCCATATCTAATCATTTAAACTTAACAATTAAGTAAGGAAAGACAATGAGTTTTCAGGTTCGAGAATTGCAAACAGTGACAACGGGTATCCCTGCAATGGATGGAGACGGCGTAAAGATGACGCGAATTATTGGTTCTCCTGAATTAAATATGTTGGATCCGTTCCTATTACTCGATGCATTCGAGACAGATGAACCGACGGATTATATCGGCGGATTTCCCGATCATCCTCATCGCGGCTTTGAAACAGTGACGTATCTGTTAGCCGGTAAAATGCGACATAAAGATAGTGCAGGTCATGAGGGTGTGATTGAGTCAGGCGGTGTTCAGTGGATGACTGCGGGTAAAGGCATTGTGCATTCTGAAATCCCAGAGCAAGAAAATGGTTTACTGCAAGGGTTTCAACTGTGGGTAAATTTACCGGCAAGTGAAAAAATGCAGGATCCTAATTATCAAGAGTTTCCGGTCAATGATATTGCTATAGAAAAGTTAGCAAATGGAACAACGACGCGGGTGATTGCAGGCACGACAGATAATGGCGTGACAGGGCCGGTTAAAAATGAATATGTTGAACCTATCTACATTGATATTTCATTGCCTGAAGATCAGGTTTTTCAACAAACAGTAAATAAAGAAGACAACACTTTTTTATTCATTATTGATGGTGATGTATCGGTTGGAGAGTTAAATCAAACATTAACTCAAAAACAAATGGGCGTATTAAGTGCTGGCGATAAAGTGATGGTTAAAGCAAACAAGGAGTCTCGGTTTTTATTGGTATCGGCACGACCACTTAACGAACCTGTTGCACGTGGTGGTCCGTTTGTCATGAACACTAAAGCAGAAATCTTGCAGGCGTTTGAAGATTATAAATTAAATAAATTTTAAGGAATTAATATGGGTTTATTAGTAAAAGGTGAGTGGCAAGATACATGGTATGCCACCGAAGAAACCAAAGGTGAATTTGTACGTTCTGCTGCGCAATTTAGAAATTGGGTGACGGCTGATGGTTCAGCAGGGCCTAGTGGACGCGCTGGGTTTAAAGCAGAAGCAGGGCGTTATCATTTGTATATTTCTCATGCTTGCCCTTGGGCGAATCGTACTTTGATCTTTCGTAAGCTTAAGAAGTTAGAAGATATGATTTCCTTGTCTGTTGTGCATTGGACTATGGCAGAAGAGGGTTGGACGTTTAATCAGGGTGACGACGTGATTGAAGATTCGGTTAATCATACTAAATACTTACGTGATGTTTATCTTAAAGCTGATGCGCAATATTCTGGCCGCGTCACTGTACCGATACTTTGGGATAAACAGACCAACACGATTGTTTCTAATGAGTCAGCAGAAATTATCCGTATGTTTAATAGTGCTTTTGAAGAGCTTGGTGCAGAAGCAACTGACTATTACCCAAAACAGTTACGAAATGATATTGATGAGATTAATTCAAGAATCTACGATACTGTAAATAACGGTGTTTATAAGGCAGGCTTTGCGACAAGCCAGCTAGCGTATGAAGATGCTGTTATTCCTTTATTTGAAACACTGGACTGGTTAGAAGAGCGTTTAAAAACACAGCGTTATTTAATGGGAGAACAGATCACCGAAGCTGATTGGCGTTTGTTTACGACATTAGTGCGTTTCGATCCAGTTTACTATGGGCATTTTAAATGTAACTTAAAACATTTATATGAATATCCAAACTTGTGGGCATATACTCGTGACCTATATCAACAGCCGGGAATTGCAGAAACAATAAACATGTATCACATAAAGCATCACTACTATGGTAGCCATAAAACAGTAAACCCAAGCGGTGTTGTTCCGCTCGGCCCGGAGATTAACTATTTAGAACCACATAATAGAAATAACCTTTAATTATTAATAATAGATGGAGATATAAAAATGAATAAGCCAATCATTGCAGATAAAAATCCGATTGCAGTAGAACTGACTAAAGGCGAAGAATATTATTTTTGTACCTGTGGTCGTTCAAGTAGTCAGCCATTTTGCGACGGTGCTCATGCAGGCACTGATTTCACACCGAAGGCATTTACTGCTGAGAACGACGGAGAAGCTTATTTATGTCAATGTAAGCATACTGCGAATGCGCCTTTTTGTGATGGTGCACATAATCAACTTCCTGAATAAGTAAATTGGTAAAGAGAGTTTTGCTATTGATGAGGGTAATATGTTGAAACAATTAAAAAACACGAATGATAACTATGGTTCAATCGCAAAATGGTTACATTGGACTACTGCGTTTCTTTTTTTATGCTCTTACCTCAGCGTTTATTATCGACATTGGTTTACAGAAGAAAAAACGCCAGAGAATTGGACTGCACTGCAATTACATTTATCAGTCGGTGTGACGATAGCTGTTATTGTGGTGCTTCGAATTATCTGGCGACTCTCTAATCGACCACCGAATTTAGAACCGGGATCTAAATTAGAACACCTAGCAGCGCATCTAGGTCATTATGCTTTGTATTTAATTATGATAATCATGCCGATTACCGGCTATATCGGTACTGGTGTTGATACTGAGTTCTTCTTTCTATTTGATATTCCTAAATTTGAAAGTACGGCATTATTCGAGTCTTTAGTTAGTAATGGCTTGGGCCTGACATTTAAGGAGTTCGAGAAACCAATAGACTTCATACATAAAGATATACTCGGTGCATGGCTAGTATGGATTTTGATCTTGGGACATGCGTCAGCAGCAATGTATCACCATTTTGTAAAAAAAGATGGCACGCTTAAAAAAATGACAATCGGCAAATAATGTTTTCCTAGAACAATTTATTCAATTGGTACGCATTAAAGTATGTTGAATAATATTTACTAATTTTCGAAACAGGAATTTGCCTTTAGCTCGAAGTTTGAGGCTTCTCATCCTGCGTCCAGATTTATCCTTCTTAAAGCATCATCATAATCAAATATGATGTATTTACTTAAATTTATTAGAAAAATTTAAATTTGATTGAAACTAGTCAGCGATTTTCATTATTGCTTCTGCTTTTCAAACCTCGGTTTGAATTTAATAATTAATATTTAAAGTTAATTGATTTTGAGCCGATGAAATAGCTTATAAGCAATAAAAGCTAAGATCAGGCAGAATCATGATAAATAGAATAATTACTGTTTTGTGTGTTTTCTTGTGTATTGAAGCGCATGCCAATAGCGAAATCGCCAATCAAGATTTGGCGCAATTTGCTCGACCTAAAACTATCCCTTTTCCAGCTAATAACCCCTATTCATTGGAAAAAGCGGCGTTAGGGAAAATGCTTTTTTTCGATCAGCGTTTAAGTAAAGGGCAAAACATGAGTTGTGCTAGTTGTCATAATCCCTCATTCGGTTGGGAAGTACCGTTTGCTAAAGCGATAGGTGGTCAAAACAAATCCTTACCCAGACATGCCAATACTGTTCTTAATTTAGCGTGGGGCAAATCATTTTTTTGGGATGGGCGTGCTGATTCTTTGGAAGTTCAGGCAAAAGGCCCTATTGAAAACCCGATGGAAATGAATAGCAGTATGCCGATGGTAGTAGAAAGATTAAACAAGATAGAAGGTTATCGGCATTGGTTTAGTAAGGCTTTTCCAAAAGAAGGGTTGACGGAAAACACTATACTAAAAGCCATCGCAACCTATGAGAGGACACTTGTCTCTACTGAAGCACCGTTTGACCGGTGGGTTTCTGGTGATGAAAAAGCAATTAGTGATAAAGCAAAAAAGGGTTTCCAAGTATTTACCGGTAAAGGTAATTGCGTAGCCTGTCATACCGGTTGGAACTTTACCGATGAAGAATTTCATGATGTGGGTCTTTTTGATAAAGATGAAGGTAGAGCAAGAATTACTGGTAATGAATCAATGAAGCACGCATTTAAAACACCCGGCTTAAGAAACATTACGCAAAGAGCACCCTATATGCATGATGGTAGTCTGGCGAATCTTGAACATGTTATTGCGCATTATATAGGCGGTGGCAATAGAAGAGATTCATTAAGTGCAAAGATGAAACCATTAAATTTAAATGGTGAAGATATAAATAATTTAATTGCTTTCTTAAAAACATTAACAGGTAAAGACAGTGTTGTAGCTTTGCCGGTTTTACCAAATTAGGGTTTTGATATGCCTATTAGAAAAAAATTAATACTCAGTTTTTCAGGTGTCATTGTTATATCTTTAATCATTATTCTGCAATTAATGTTGACGTTAAATAATGTTAGTAAAAATACGATTGAAGTTTTTGATAAGCCGTTAACGGCGGTTGATAATTCAAGAGCATCTTGGGAATCATTTCGTAATACACGAGATTATTTAAATGAAGTATTGGCGATGACATCGCCTACAGCGAGTAGTGAAGCATTGCAGAAACTGGAACAATATTTCAGGGTTTTTCAAGATAATGTACAACGTTCTAAAAAAGCAACGGACTCTAAAGAAAGTAATGAGTTAATCCACGCTATCGAAAACTCAGCAAATAACTGGTACGAAAGTGCGAGAGTATTATTTGGCGTTAAGACCGTTAGTGAAATTCCAACAATGATAGAAATGGACAAGTTAGAAGTTAGTATTGATAAAAATTTAAATATACTCGTAGAAAAAACAATACAGAATGCGCTTGATTCCAGAAATGCAACGGAAGTAAATGCTGAAGCAATTCAATCTCGCTCAGTCACTTTAATTGTCATCAGTATCTTAATTTCTTTTGGTCTTGCGCTTTGGTTATCGAATAATTTATCGAAACCTATCAAAAAAATAGAAGATACAATGCATGCGTTAGCTGAAAATAACCTTGATGTGGAAATTCCCGGTTTAGAGAGGAAAGACGAACTTGGTGAGATGGCCAAAGCCGTTGCTTATTTTAAAAAGAAAATGGAAGAACGATCAGAAATAGTAAACATGAGTAATGAACTTAATGTATTAAGTAATGCCGCAGAACAACTCAGCCAAGTTTCAGCGAGTACCACAGAAGATGTCGTACAACAAAAAAATGCAACGGAAGAAATTTTTCAAGGTGTGCAACAAGCTACACAACATTTGGTTGATATGAATGAAAGAGCAGGGCAAGCGGCAAATGGCGCGAAAAAGGCCGATGAAGATTTAGGCAGTGTTGACCAGGAAGTTCGTAAAACGAATGATATCGTTAATAAAATGGTTGAAAACACAAACGGTATCTTTGATGTCATTAAAAAACTGGAAGGTGAAAGCGTCAATATTGGTAACGTCGTTACTGTCATACGAGAAATTGCTGATCAAACGAATTTATTAGCATTAAATGCAGCGATTGAAGCTGCGAGAGCAGGAGAACAAGGAAGAGGTTTTGCAGTGGTTGCCGATGAAGTTAGAACATTAGCTTCACGCACACAGGAGTCAACAGAAGAAATTCAGAACATGGTAGAAAGTTTAAGACACGGAAGTAATGAAGCTTCGGCAGCGATTGAATCAGGACTTGAGATTAGTAAAAAAAGCGCAGAGCAATCTGAGCGAGCACATTCCAGTATTAGTAATGTTGTTGAAGAAATTTCAACTATTTCTGATATGAATAATCATATTTCTCTCACATCTGAAGAACAGTGCGCAGCTATGTCGAGCTTAAATAATCAGGTGCATAACATTACGCAATTAGCAGACAAAACATCCAACGGTTGTGATGAGCTTCGCGATATCTTGTCAGAGTTGCAAAAAGTTGGTGACAATTTACAACAGAGAATGTCGCAGTTAGTAAGCTGATTAGTTGGTTTTCAGTTTCATGATTATATGTTGGCTCTGAAGTATTTTTATTCAATTCTTTCCTTTCTTCTAATACAGCCGCGATGCTTTCTATCGAATTTTTATTAATCAAGGTTCTATATTTTGACGGATCATCAAAACGTAGCATTAAATTTGCATAAAGTTTGCTATTACGGACTAAAATATAAAAAGCAGTAATTTAGATGAATTTTGAGCAAATAACGCGGAAATTGTAGGTTTTTCATATAAATTTATGTCAAAATTATTGTTTTTTCAGTTGATTAGGCTCTAAACTTAATCTAAACCATATTATTGTATTTTTAAAAATTTAAATTTTTATAGAACTTTGTTCTAAAAGCTCGTTTCGAAGATTTATGCTCGATAATTTATTTAATAAACCATTGGAGTTAAAAGTTGGCAATCAGACGCTGGTTTTCAATTCGTCTGCTGAAATTGCTTTTTGTCTCGA
>JBMZNW010000086.1:4448-8085 GCA_049619915.1 Gammaproteobacteria bacterium | reverse complement strand
TTTCAAAACTTGCACCTTGCGATGCATCGTAATTTTTAGCTGCTTCCAGTAAACCAATCATGCCTGACTGGATTAAATCCTCGACCTGTACACATGCAGGCAATCTACTAATCAAGTGATAGGCAATGCGCTTCACTAATGATGCATGTACTTCAACCAGTTCATCCTGTGTTCTCGCACTGACACCCGCTGTATCTGTATAGGCTGCAACTCCCTGATTCATAGCATGGCCCTCGATGGTATTGTGTTCTCGCCAACCATCTTTTGTGCAAAAAACATCAAGCGGCCACTATTATCAGCGTTCCTAAATTTGTTATCGGCATCAGCTGCTAATTTCTTGAATGATTTTATTGCTGTTGATTGAGGATAAGTGGAAAAAAATGGACGACGCTGACGTACAGCCCTTAAAATATTGTCATCCTGAGGAATTATCGCCTTTAAATGTAGTACGACATCGATAAATTGTTCGCTAACTTTTCTTAACCTTTCAAATAAATCACGACCTTCTGCTTCAGAATCCACTTTATTTACTACAACCTGAAAACGATGGACTTTATGATCACGATTCAGCGTTTTAATTAAGGCATAAGCATCGGCTATTGATGCCGGATCGTTACAAACAACAACATAGACTTCATGGGCGGCACTGCAAAATCGAATGACTGTATCGGTTAAACCTGCTGACGTATCGACGATTAACATATCGGTACTTTCTTCAAATTCATCAAAAGCATGCACAAGGCCTGCATTCTGTGCCGGTGTCAGTTGATGCATCATTTTGATTCCGGATGAAGCAGGAATGATCTTTATATTATTAGGTCCGTCTATCAATATATCTTTTAGCTCACACTCACCTTTAATAACATGCGAGAGATTTCTTAATGGTTTTAAATTTAATAACACATCAATATTAGCTAAACCCATATCTGCATCCATCAATGTCACAGACTTATCACGTTCAGCCAATGCCATCGCCAGATTAATGGAGATATTAGTTTTGCCTACGCCACCTTTACCACTGGTAACAGCAATAACCTGGGTCGATTGATTATTCTTCAGAGACATAGTTCACCTACTTAGTGTTTAAGTCCATTTTCAAATTCATAATGGCCTATAGACTGTTCCAGATGTTCTTCATCAAACTTGATTTTGTTTTGATTCGCACGACTCACAACTCGTGAAACCAGTTCATAAGGTTTCATTTTGTGTAAATCTTCCGGTACACGTTGTCCATCACATAACCCGGCTATTGGTAATTGCTTTTCTATTGCAACAGAAAGAAAACCACCCAAAGAAGCGGCTTCGTCCAATTTAGTTGGAATACAAAAATCAACATTAAAATCCTGATAGCTATCAATAAGTCGGGATAAACCGTTGTAATGTTCTGTCGCAGGTAAGATCAAACCTTTCATAGTTTGATGTTGTGTTGATTTTAATAATTCTAGTTGTTCCTGATGCTTCTCATCTTTCAAACTTAAACCGGCAGTATCAACCAGAATTAATTTATCGCTAACTGGCCCATCAAATAAGCCAAGATAATCTTCTTTATTATTAAGCGTACGTATTGGGATACCGAGAATTCTTGCATAACTTCTTAATTGTTCTCGCGCGCCTACCCGATAAATATCGGTTGTCGCCAGCATAATATTTTGTGAGCCGTATTCGAGCGCGTAGCGCGTTGCCATTTTCGCAATCGTTGTTGTTTTGCCGGAACCAGAAGGACCAAAAAATAAGACTTTATTACCCGCAGTCAGAATATTGTCACTGAACTGTGGAACCTTATAAGTCAGTAAAGCTAATAAAGTTCGCCATGCTTGTTCGAATTCATATTCTTCCGGTATTTCTTCAACTAATTGGCGCGCTAGTTTCGGTGTTAAATCCAGGTTAATTAATTGCCGGATTAAATTTGCCCATAACGGATGTTGTCTGCCTATTGCGCCCCAGGCTAAACCCGACATTTGTTGTTCTAACATGGAACGCAGTGACTTTAATTCATCACGCATTTGATCAATAGTGGAATCATTCGTCCAGATATCAGACATTGATTCTTGTTTCACTGGTTTTGATGTTTCGACAGACTTTACAGATTCCATTGCGTCGGCAAAGCCTGACTTGTTTTCTGTCGGTTTATTTGGATGTTTATTTGCTTGTTTATTTTCTAGCGCCTGTCTTGCTTCCGAACTTTTGTTATAAATTTCTTCGTCATAATCTTCCGCAGCAATCAATTCAACGCCACCGAGAACCTTTCTATTAGAAAGAATGACGACATCTGATCCGTGTTCTTCTCGCGCCATTTCCAACGCCTGTCGCATATCTGAAGCAAAGTATTTTTTTATTTTCATTCTCGTTGCTTACCTTAACGTTTTACATTTATTAATTAATCAGTTGCGCCAACCGAATTAACAATTTTTATTTCTCTTGTTTCAGGCACTTCGCTAAACGCCAATATATTCAGCCTTGGAATACTAAATCGCACTAAACGTACCAATAATTCACGTAAGTTATCTGCGACTAGTAATACAGAAGGCTGACCTGCCATTTCCTGTTTTTCACAGGCTTCTCGTAATGAGATGATTAATCTTTGTGCCAACCCTGGTTCCACAGCACCTGCACCTTCCGCCATTGCCTGTAGTGATTGTTGCAATAACTGTTCCAGTGCCATATCTAATGTAATGACCGGTAACTCATCATCACTACCACCAATTCGCTCGATGATAAGACGACCTAAAGCAACTCTGACTAGCGCTGTTAAGGCGTCGGTTGATTGCACCGTTCGGGAATGTTCAATAATCGTTTCGATAATGGTTCGAATATCGCGGATAGGAATATTTTCTCTTAGCAGGTTTTGCATGACTTTAAGCACAACACTGACCGGAACAATATTTGGAATAATGTCATCAATCACTTTCGGCGAGTGTTCGCTATAACGCTCAATTAAAGACTGTACTTCTTTGTAGCCTAATAATTCATGCGCATGTTCTTGCAGTATTTGACTCATGTGTGTTGCGACAACCGTACTCGGATCAACAACGGTGTAGCCATAAGTCTGGGCTTGATCGCGCTGTGATGGTTCGATCCAAACTGCTTCTAATCCAAACACCGGATCAGTTGCGGTGTGACCTGGCAATTCGCCAAAAACTTGACCCGGATTAATTGCTAACTCGGAATCAACTTGTACAGACGCTTTCGCTATCGTTGTATCTTTGATTACTATTCGATAACTATTCGGCTCTAAATCCAGATTGTCACGAATATGTACCGCAGGTAATAAAAAGCCTAATTCCTGTGTTAGCTTTTTCCTTACACCTTTTACTCTGGATAACAATTGACCGCCCTGCTTTCGGTCAACCAGCGGTATCAAACGGTAACCCACTTCCAGTCCTATTTGATCAATTGTTTCAACATCGTCCCAACCGAGTTCGCGTTCTTCCTCAGAAGGCATTGCTACTGCTTCCTGAACAATCTCTTCCTGATTATCTTCTTCTACTTTTTCTCTATTCTCTGCCATCCAATAACCCAAGCCAGCAGCTATCCCAGCGAAAAGCAGGAATGCAATATTGGGCATGCCGGGAATAATACCGATCAAGCCTAATACTGCGGCGGTGATATATAAGGTTTTTGGACTTTGGAACAACTG
>JBMZNW010000086.1:0-4438 GCA_049619915.1 Gammaproteobacteria bacterium | reverse complement strand
CTGAAAAATAATTTGCTGTCCCATATCGGAAGCAGAAGAAACACGCGTGACAATAATGGCTGCTGCCGTTGATAAGAATAGAGAAGGTATTTGCGCGACAAGACCGTCACCAATGGTTAATAAGATATAGATGCGCGCTGCATCAGACATGGCTAATTGATGTTGAATGACCAATGGCCAAACCACCGAGTATATTGATGAATAGGATAAGAATACCGGCAATCGCATCACCACGAACAAACTTACTGGCACCGTCCATCGCACCATAGAAATCAGCTTCTTCTGCAACTTCGGCACGTCTAGTTTTTGCTTCTTCTTGATCAATTAAACCGGCATTCAAATCTGCATCAATGGCCATTTGTTTACCGGGCATTGCATCCAAGGTAAAACGTGCGGTGACTTCTGAAATTCTTCCTGCACCCTTTGTCACAACAACAAAGTTAATAACAACTAAAATAGCGAAAACAACAAAGCCGACGGTATAGTTACCGCCAACAACAAAGTCACCGAATGATTGAATTACTTTACCGGCGGCATCGGGGCCGGCATGACCGTTTAATAAAACAACGCGTGTTGAAGCGACGTTTAAACTTAAACGTAATAAGGTTGCGATTAATATGACTGTTGGAAAAACAGCAAACTCTAACGGTCTTAAACTATATACCACCGCTAATAAGACAATTAATGATAAGGCAATATTAAACGTAAAGAAGATATCAAGTATAAATGGTGGCAAAGGAATAACCATCATGGCCAAAATCGCCATAACCAGTAATGGCGCACCTAAACCCATCTGGTTCCACTCTGATAATTTAAATGACATTGTTCCTGTTGCAGCCACTTTTTTTCAATTCCCCATTAGTCGTATTGATATTCTTCTGGTATCGGTAAATCCGTCGGCGGTTTCGGTTTACCGCCTCTCGCTATATTGACGCTTTCACGTAATTGGAAGATGTAAGCAAGTACTTGAGCTACTGCAAGATAGAGTCCAGATGGAATATCCTGATTTACTTTTGTACTAAAATATAATGCGCGAGCCAGCATAGGTGCTGGGAAGATCATGACGTTATTTTCTGTTGCGATATTTCTAATTCGTTCTGCAACCAAATCAGCACCTTTTGCAACGAGCTTAGGTGTATTCATTTCGTCAGGCTTATAACTTAAAGCAACCGCATAATGTGTTGGGTTAGTAATAATGACATCGGCATCTGGAACGGCTTCCATCATTCTTCTGTTAGCCAATTCCTGTTGTAACATTCTAATTTGAGATTTAACTTCCGGCTTACCTTCCGTATCTTTCATTTCATCCTTGATTTGTTGTTTCGTCATCTTCAACTGTTTAGCATGATTCCATATTTGAAATGGCACATCTGCCGCAGCGATGACTATAGTTGAAAAACAAACTAGAAAGAAACAGCCAAGAATGATATTACTCGCATCAATTAAACCGGGCTCAAGTCCATTACGACCGACGCTTAATAATTCATAAATATTGTGCCAAAGTAAAAAAACAGCAACGCCAACAATAATAATAAATTTGGCTAAGGCCTTAAGTAATTCCATTAAACTGTTAGCACTAAATAAACGTTTCAATCCTGAAATAGGATTTAACTTATCCAGTTTTACAGATATCGCTTGCGGACTAAATAACCAGCCACCAACCATCATCGGTGCAAAGAAAGCAACAAGAAATAACAGTGCTAAGAAAGGCGCAAAGTCTATTAATACATCTTTGCCGGAATCAACAACGGCGTTATAGAGAAAGGAATCATCAAAAATATTTTTTCTATTTATAATGAAATTATCTTGCATTAATGAACGCAAGCTCATTGATAACTGTTTTCCAAGTAAAACAAAAAACAGTGCGCTTGCCATAAGTATGCACATGGTACTTAATTCTTTTGAGCGACTTATCTGACCTTTTTCGCGCGCTTCTTCGACGCGCTTCGGCGTCGCCTGCTCTGTCCGTTCCTGACTGGTATCTTCAGACGACATTATTTTGTCACCACCTTTTGCATCATCAGAATACCGCCATCAAACAATTTCGTCATTTGCGGTACAAAACTGCTCAAGTTAAAAAATATAATCAAAACGCCAAGGATGATCATAATAGGAAAACCAACAGCAAATATATTGAGTTGCGGAGCAGAACGCGTCATCACACCAAAAGCCAAATTAACAATCAGTAGCGCTACCATTGCAGGCAAGGCAATTATCACAGCTGTTTTAATTATTGTGCCTGTCCATAGGATGACATCCCATGCCATGCCTCTTGATACGCCGCCAGCGTTTATCGGTAAGCCGCTAAAGCTTTCGGCAAGTACTGCTATCATTATTAAGTGACCGTCAATCGCGACAAACAATAATGTCGCCAACAATAAATAGAACTGACCAATAATCGGTACTTGATTACCATTAGCTGGATCAACCATAGAAGCCAACATCAATCCCATTAATTGACCTATTGCCTGACCGGCTAACTCAAGCGCAACAAACACAACGCGCATACATAAGCCCATAGAGATACCGATCATGACTTGTTGCATGCTGATCAGTATTCCTCCTGCTGAGAAAGGATTAATCGCAGGAACTTCAGGTAATACAGGAAAAATAACCATGGTAATTAATACTGCTATTGCCAGTCGTATACGAACAGGAACGGTTCTGGTTCCGACAACAGGCGCAGTCATTAATAGGCCAGCAATACGAAAAAAAGGCCATAACCACATTTGTACGAGTTGGACTATCTCAGCTGTTGTTATCGTATACACATTATTTTCTTATCGTGATATCAACCTATATAGTCAGGAATACTACCGAACAGTCTCAACGTATAGTCAGTGACCATACTTAACATCCAGGGACCAGCAATAACTAGAACTAATAGAGTGATTAATAATTTAGGAATAAAACTCAGCGTCATTTCATTAATCTGCGTTGCAGCCTGAAACATACTGATTAACACACCAACAATCAGCGCCGGTACTAACAAAATTAATAATAATATTGTCAGGTGATATAAAGCTTGTTGTCCGATTTGTATAATAAGTTCTGGTGTCATGCGAAATAAAAGCTGTTAGCCAGCGTTCCCATAATCAAGGCCCAGCCATCAACAAGTACAAACAGCATGAGCTTAAACGGAAAGGAAATAATCAATGGCGATAACATCATCATACCCATAGACATTAAAACACTGGCTACAACCAAGTCGATAATTAAAAACGGGATAAAAATAATAAAGCCTATTTGAAAGGCTGTTTTTAATTCACTGGTAACAAAGGCAGGAACAATCAAGCTAAAAGGAATATCATCTTTCGTTGTGATATTGTCGTTGCCGGAGATTGAAGCAAACAACTCAATATCCGTTTCACGCGTTTGTGCCAGCATAAATTCTCTTATCGGCGTTTCAGCAAGAGATAATGCTTCATTCATTGACACTTCTTCGTTTAAATACGGTTGCAGAGAAGACTGATAAATCTGATCCAGTACCGGCGTCATAACAAAGAAACTTAAAAACAATGCAAGACCGATTAATACTTGGCTACTTGGTGTTTGCGCTGTTCCTAATGCCTGACGCAATATTGCCAGCACAATAATAATTCTTGTAAACGACGTCATCATTAACAATACTGCCGGCAGCAAGGTCAACGCTGTCATTAAGAAAAATATTTTTATGCTTAAACTATAGGTTTGACCGCCTGATGCATTATCAACAACAGTTAATACATCCAGACCCGGCTGAGCATAGCTTAAACAAGGAAACAACAAGAGTAATACAAATAACTTACGCATTAGTATTTTCAGCCATTAAAGGTTTATCAATCGTATCCAGCTTGCTTATCTGACCCGCTGTAATAGAAAGCAATAACTGTTTATCATTTACTTCAACTAATACAAGTCGTTCCCTGTTACCAAGATGCAAGCCGTCAACAAGACGTATCTGACCACGGCCGGTCATTGCTCCATTGCCATAACGTTTAAAAAGAAATGTACTGCCGAGAAATAAGGCAATAACAAAAGCAAGACCGAGTAACACCTTAAAGTAATCGACCATATTTATCGCTGATGCAGGAGAAGCAACATGATCATCAGCATTAACATGCATACAAACTAAAAGTAATAAACCTGTAAGCAGGATACGTCTTGATAACTTTAAAAACATTGTCTCAAATCACTGTAGTTTTTTAACGCGCTCTTGTGCACTGACAATATCTGTTAGTCGTATACCGTATTTTTCATTAACGACAACGATTTCACCATGCGCTACCAGAGTGTTATTAACTTTTACATCAAGCGGTTCACCTGCCAGTCGTTCAAGTTCAACAACAGAACCCTGGTTTAATTGCAGCAAGTTTTTAATACTGATTTTGGTTTGCCCGATTTCTACTGATAATGAAACAGGGATATCCAGTATTGCTTCAAGGTTTGCTGCTTCACC
>JBMZNW010000085.1:0-8247 GCA_049619915.1 Gammaproteobacteria bacterium | reverse complement strand
CTTCGCGTAAAGCAAGCGGTGAACCAAGCAGCGATGATAACTTACAAACATTGGCTGTTGATTTGATTCAACGAGGACAATATCAGCCAAGACAAAATTTTGATGAAGACGGATTAAATGAATTAGCCGACTCTATTCGCGCACAAGGGCTGATTCAGCCGATTGTTGTCCGTCTTCTCTCTGATAAAAAGACCTATGAAATTATTGCCGGCGAACGTCGCTGGCGCGCGGCTCAAATTGCCGGCTTACATGAAGTGCCTGTCATTATTAAAGATGTCACTGACCAAACAGTGATGTGTATGTCGCTGATTGAAAATATCCAGCGACAGGATCTGAATCCTTTAGAAGAAGCAAAAGCCCTGGAAAGGCTGATTAATGAATTTGAAATGACGCATGATGAGACGGCTGAAGCTGTAGGGCGGTCTCGTTCTTCTGTTTCTAATTTATTAAGGCTGTTAGAACTCGATAGTAGCGTGAAAAACATGGTTGAAACGCGCAAACTGGATATGGGACATGCCAGAGCACTATTAAGCTTAGACAAAGCTAAACAGTTTGAAATAGCGACCAAGATTGTGAAGCAGGGCTTATCGGTAAGGGCGACCGAGAGCTTGGTACAACAATTAAACAATACTAATAAAAAGCCTAAACCTGCAAGGAAGTCCAAAGATCCTAATATTAGCAGCCTGGAAAATGATATTTCACAGCGTTTAGGCGCGAGAGTTTCAATCAATCATCAAGCTAATGGCAAAGGGAAAGTTGAGATTAGTTACAATTCTTTAGATGAATTGGACGGATTATTGAAACATATTAAATAGTTAGCCTAGCAAGTTGCTAGAGTTAGTGACTGTATTAATAAAATATTTTTCGTAATTTTTAAAAAATTGTGCAGTGCAACGATTGATCATTAGTAAGCAGGTCTTTATACTTGCCGTCCCCAGTCGAGAGGGGATATAAAAAACGATAATATTTTGCTGGTACTCTCGGTTTTTGCCATTAGAATATAGCGCGATTTTTGGGGTTGAGCCTTTGGCAGTTACCGAAGATACAATAATAAAACGCTCAACTGCCTACAAGATGTTGTTTTTAGAAGCGGTCATAGTATTGCTATGCGCGTTTCTTTTTTTTGTGTTTGCCAATCATGAATTCGCATACTCAGTGGTATTGGGTGGTGTGGCGTTTATTTTTCCAAACGCAATTTTTGCATGGTTTTCATTACGAACACCGACAGCGGGCTCAAGTGGAAACAAGACGCTGGCTTGGTTTTTCGTCGGTGAAGCAATAAAGATTGTTGCAACAATCATAGTATTTGCAGCCGCAATTATTTTGGTTGCAGAGATAAATATTGGATTAATGTTTGTTAGTTATGGCCTGGTTTTACTGATAAATCTGGCTGGACTGGCAATTCTAATGAAAAATTAAATAAATTGAGATTGAACGTAAGAAATGGCTAGCGGAACAGAACTGACTTCTAATTCATACCTCCAGCATCACCTGCAAAATCTGGTATTAGGTAAATTACCTGAAGGCTATGAACGAGCTGATGGCGAGATTTTATCGGAAGCAACCTGGACATTGGCTCATAGCCCGCAAGAAGCAGTCGATATGGGATTCTGGTCACTTAATGTAGACAGCATGGGTTGGTCTATTTTCCTTGGCATGGTCTTTTGTTTTCTGTTTTATCGCGTTGCCAAGAAAGCACACAGCGGCGCACCTTCCGGTTTCGTAAACCTAGTTGAAATGATTGTCGATTTCGTTAACAAAAATGTTAACGACATCATGTCTGTTAAAAATCCATTAATCGGCCCATTGGCATTAACCATTTTTGTCTGGGTAACGCTAATGAACACTATGGATATTGTGCCTGTCGACTTATTACCTCTGACGGCGCAGTTTCTAGCCGGTGATTCACACTTATATTTCAAAGTCGTACCGACAACTGATCCAAATATTACATTTGGTATGTCTATCGGCATATTTATCCTAATTATTTATTACAGTATCAAAATGAAAGGTGTCGGTGGTTTTGTTGGCGAACTAACGCTGCAGCCATTTGGCAAGTTCATGATCCCTTTCAACTTATTATTAGAAGGTATTGGTTTATTAGCCAAGCCTGTTTCATTAGCACTACGATTATTCGGTAATCTCTACGCAGGCGAACTTATTTTCTTGCTAATCGCAACCTTATTAGGTGCGGCATTACCATTTTTTATCGGTTCGATTTTAGGTGGTGCGCTACAGTTCGTTTGGGCAGTATTCCATATTTTAATTGTATTGTTACAAGCGTTTGTTTTTATGATGTTAACCATTGTTTATTTAGCAATGGCACATGAGCATCACTAGTTTTTTTAAATTTAAGTTAAGTAAATATAATCCTTTGGAGGAGTAAAGATGGAAACTATTTTGGCATTTACATCATTGGGTGTCTTAATCGTTCTGGGTATGGGCGCATTTGGTACAGCAATTGGCTTTGGTTTATTGGGCGGTAAATTCTTGGAAGGCGCTGCGCGTCAACCTGAATTAGCACCAATGCTTCAAGGTAAAATGTTTCTCGTTGCAGGTCTTGTTGACGCGGTAACCATGATCGGTATCGGTATTGGCATGTGGTTTACCCTTGCGAGTCCTTTTATCGCTACGCTTCAAAGCGCGAGCTAATTCGATTAACAGGCTTTAATAGTCATCCGACATATAGGTGATTTAAGTGAATTTTAATGCAACCTTAATAGGTCAGCTTGTCACATTTGCGATCTTCGTCTGGTTTACACATAAATATGTGTGGCCGATGTTGTTATCACAAATGGAAGAACGTGAAAAACGTATTGCTGATGGTTTGGCTGCGGCAGAACAGGGTCAAAAAGACTTTGCTGAAGCACAAGAGAAATCTTCTGCTGAAATAGAAAAAGGCAAAGAACAAGCGGCCAGTATTATTGCAGCAGCACAAAAGCGCCATGACGAAATCGTTGAAGAAGCAAAAGATGATGCAAAAGCAGAAGTAGCACGCATTAAAGAAAGTGCTTTGAGCGAAATCGAACAGGAAAAAGAAAAAGCCAGACAGGATCTTCGTGATCAAGTTGCGGCTTTAGCGATATCCGGTGCTGAACAAATCCTGATGCGAGAGGTTGATCAAGCTGCTCATAATGAAGTCTTGGCTAAAATCAGCCAGCAGTTATAAGTACGGGATATTCAATAGATGTTAGAAAAAGCAACCATAGCCAGACCTTATGCCAACGCCGCTTTTGAGCAAGCGTTAGAAGAAGGTAAATTGGCTGGCTGGTCAGAGATGTTGAATCTGCTTAGTTTGATTATTGCAGATGACAATATGTCAGCTGTTATCAATAACCCGAAACTAAGCAACGACGATCTGCATCAGTTCATTGCTGATATAGCTGGTGACAAGCTAAGTCAATCAGGTAAAAACTTTATTAAGCTTTTGATTGATGCTGAACGCATTGGTCTTGCTAATGAAGTATTCAATATTTTCGAGCAAAAGAAAGCTGCTGCTGAAGGTATTAGTGAAGTCGATGTGATATCGGCTTACCCATTGGATGATGCCCAGATAAGTTCTATTTCTGAATCAATTTCAAAACGACTCGGTAAAAAAATCGACGTCAATACGGAAGAAGATAAGGACTTAATTGGCGGAGTCATCATTCGAGCAGGTGATTCTGTCATCGACGCCTCTGTTCGAGGTCGTTTGAAAGAATTAAATAGTGTATTTGCGCAATAGTTATTAAATAGAGGAAAGACATATGTCTATCAGTGCAACTGAAATTAGTGATCTGATTAAAAAGAAGATTAATGAACTGGATCTGGATACCGAAGCACGTACCGAAGGTACGGTAGTAAGTCTTGCTGACGGTGTTGCAAGAATTCATGGTTTAAGCGATGTAATGCAAGGTGAAATGATTGAGTTCCCGGGCAATACCTATGGTTTAGCGCTTAACCTGGAACGTGATTCAGTCGGTGCGGTAATTTTAGGTAGTTACGAAAACATCTCTGAAGGCGATACGGTTAAGTGTACCAAGCGTATTCTTGAAGTGCCTGTTGGTGAAGCCCTGTTAGGTCGTGTTGTTGATGCGCTGGGTAACCCAATCGACGGTAAAGGTGATATTAATACTTCAGAATCTTCTCCAATTGAAAAAATTGCGCCGGGCGTAATTGCAAGAAAGTCGGTCGACCAACCTGTACAGACGGGTTTGAAATCAATTGACTCAATGGTACCGATTGGTCGTGGTCAACGTGAATTAATCATTGGTGACCGCCAAACCGGTAAAACCGCTGTTGCTATCGATACCATCATCAACCAGAAAGGTACGGGTGTTAAATGTATCTATGTTGCGATTGGTCAGAAAGCTTCTTCTATTAACGTTGTTATTCGTAAACTGGAAGAACACGGCGCATTAGAACACACCATTATTGTTGCAGCGACCGCTTCTGAATCAGCGGCTATGCAATATGCAGCACCTTATGCGGGTTGCGCAATGGGTGAATACTTCCGTGACCGTGGTGAAGATGCACTGATTATTTATGATGATTTGACCAAACAAGCATGGGCTTATCGTCAAATGTCATTATTGTTAAAACGTCCACCGGGTCGTGAAGCGTATCCTGGTGATGTTTTCTATTTACATTCACGTTTATTAGAACGTGCAGCACGAATTAATGCTGAATACGTTGAAAAGATCACCAATGGTGAAGTGAAAGGTAAAACTGGTTCATTAACAGCGCTGCCTATTATTGAAACACAAGCTGGTGACGTATCTGCATTCGTACCAACCAACGTAATTTCAATTACAGACGGACAAATCTTTTTGGAAACCGATTTGTTTAACTCTGGTTTCCGTCCTGCGATTAACGCGGGTCTGTCGGTATCTCGAGTTGGTGGTTCGGCACAAACCAAGATTATTAAAAAGCTTGGCGGTGGTATCCGTTTAGCACTGGCGCAGTATCGTGAGCTAGCGGCATTTGCTCAGTTTGCATCTGATCTTGATGAAGCAACACGTAAACAGTTAGAACGTGGTCAACGTGTCATGGAATTAATGAAACAGAAACAATATTCACCGCTGAATGTTGCTGAAATGGGCGTCAGTCTGTTTGCTGTTGAAAATGATTACATGGACGATGTTGAACTGGAAAAAATTGGTGCCTTTGAAGAAGCATTACATAACTACATGAAGAGTGAGCAATCTGCCTTAATGGATAAGATTGGTCCTGAAGGTAATTATGATGATGACATCGAGAATGGTTTAAAAGATGCCATTGCTAAATTTAAAGAAAACGGAACTTGGTAACAGGAATAACGTAAATGGCTGTCGGAAAAGAAATACGCACTAAAATCTCTAGCGTAAAAAATACGCAAAAGATTACCAAAGCGATGGAAATGGTCGCAGCAAGTAAAATGCGTAAAGCGCAAGATCGCATGCAAGCTGCACGTCCTTACGCTGAAAAAATTAGTAATGTCATTTCGCATTTAGCACATGCTAATCCTGAATATAAGCATCCTTACCTGATCCCACGAGCAGAAGTGAAACGTGTTGGTTTAATTATTGTTTCAACTGATCGTGGTCTTTGCGGTGGTTTAAACGCAAACATGTTCCGCATGTTGGTCAAGCAAATCAAAGCATGGGAAGACGAAGGTAAAGAAGTCGATTTATGTGTGATTGGTTCTAAAGCTGCGGGATTCTTCGGATCAATCGGTGCAAACATTATTGGTCAGGTTACCCATTATGGTGATAGCCCAGGCCTTGATGACCTAATCGGTACCATCATGCTTATGCTGAAAGCATTTGATGAAGGCACAGTTGATGAAGTGCATCTTGTTTCAAATAAATTTGTTAACTCGATGACACAAACACCAACAATGACGCAACTTATCCCAGGTAAAGCTGGCGAAGAAGACGGTTATGATCATCATTGGGATTATTTGTATGAGCCTGATGCTGAAGAAGTGCTAACCAGTTTGTTAACACGTTATATCGAATCACAGGTTTATTCAGGCGTGATGGAAAATATAGCGAGTGAAATGGCGGCGCGTATGGTTGCGATGAAAAGCGCATCTGATAATGCCGGCAAGCTTATTGATGAATTACAGCTTATTTATAACAAAGCGAGACAGGCGGCAATTACGCAAGAGCTTTCAGAAATTGTTGCAGGCGCTGCGGCTGTTTAATTTTAGAAAAGAATTTTTTAATAGAATATAGAGTAAATATACGAGGAACGAAAACGATGAGTTCTGGAAAAATCGTACAAATTATTGGTGCTGTTATTGATGTTGAATTTCCTAGCGATGCAATACCAAAAGTTTATGATGCATTGAATGTTGAAGGCGAAGGCATTGAGACAGTATTGGAAGTCCAACAACAGTTGGGTGACGGTGTTGTAAGAACGATTGCACTTGGTTCTACCGATGGTCTGCAACGTGGTTTAACTGTGAATAACACCGGTGCGCCGATTTCTATTCCTGTTGGTACCAAGACTCTTGGACGCATTATGAACGTTCTTGGTGAGCCAATTGATGAAGTTGGTCCGATTGAAACCGACGAAAAAATGGCAATTCATCGTGATGCACCAACATTTACAGAACTCAGTCCTTCAACAGAGCTGCTGGAAACAGGCGTGAAAGTTATCGACCTTGTTATCCCATTTGCTAAAGGTGGTAAGGTTGGACTATTCGGTGGTGCGGGTGTTGGCAAGACCGTTAACATGATGGAATTGATTAACAACATCGCAACACAGCACTCAGGTTTATCTGTATTCGCTGGTGTTGGTGAACGTACTCGTGAAGGTAATGACTTCTATTATGAAATGCAGGAATCTGGCGTTGTAAATGTTGAGACGTTTGAAGATTCAAAAGTATCAATGGTTTATGGTCAGATGAATGAGCCACCTGGCAACAGACTACGTGTTGCTCTTACTGGTTTGACGCTAGCAGAAAAATTCCGTGATGAAGGCCGTGACGTATTGTTCTTTGTTGATAATATCTATCGTTTTACTCTGGCGGGTGTGGAATGTTCTGCGCTACTTGGTCGTATGCCTTCTGCGGTGGGTTATCAACCAACACTTGCTGAAGAAATGGGTAAGCTACAAGAACGTATTACTTCAACTAAAACAGGTTCGATTACTTCTATCCAAGCTGTATACGTTCCTGCGGATGACTTAACTGACCCATCTCCAGCAACAACCTTCTCTCACTTGGACTCTACTGTTGTATTGTCTCGTCAGATTGCAGAGCTAGGTTTATATCCAGCAATTGACCCATTAGATTCAACCAGCCGTCAGCTTGATCCATTAGTTGTTGGTCAAGAGCATTATGATATTGCGCGTGGTGTTCAAAATACGCTGCAAAAATATAAAGAATTACGCGATATTATTGCGATTCTGGGCATGGATGAATTGTCTGAAGAAGATAAATTGGCTGTTGCGCGTGCGCGTAAGATTCAACGTTTCTTGACCCAGCCTTACACCGTTGCGAAGGTCTTTACCGGCCAAGACGGAGAGTATGTTCCATTGAAAGAAACGCTACGTGGTTTTAAAGGTATTATCGAAGGTCAATATGATGATATCCCAGAGCAGGCTTTCTATAACGTTGGTAACATCGATCAGGCGCTTGAAAAGGCTAAAACTCTTTAAGGTTTAAAGAATATGGCTGACACAATTCATGTAGATATCGTAAGTGCTGAGCACGAAGTGTATTCTGGTAGTGCAGAAATGGTCTTCGCGCCAGCAGAAATGGGTGAAGTCGGTATCGCTCCCGGTCATGCGCCTTTAGTAACAAAGCTGGGGCCCGGTGAAGTTCGAGTCAAAGATACAGAGGGTAATGAATCTGCCTTCTATGTATCAGGTGGCATGCTTGAAGTTCAGCCAAAAGTGGTAACTATTCTTTCAGATACGGCTCAAAGAGCAGAAGATCTGGATGAAGCGGCAATCCTGAAAGCGAAAGAAGAAGCAGAAAATGCCTTTCATGATAAGACTGACACCCTTGATTACGCAAAAGCAAGAGCAGTACTTGCTGAAACAGCAGCGCAATATCAAACGCTACAACGCTTAAGAAAGCGCGGCGGTCGATAGAAAAATCCATTCGATGCATCCCGTTAAATAACGGGATGCTATTCTCTACACTTCTTTTCTTTAACTATTAAACCGAGCTTATGTTGCTTCGTTTAATCGTTTAAACTATCACTATGAGTCTTAGTATTATTATCTTAGCTGCCGGACAGGGTACACGTATGCATTCTGATAAACCCAAGGTTT
>JBMZNW010000084.1:0-8356 GCA_049619915.1 Gammaproteobacteria bacterium | reverse complement strand
GCTTGTATTTGATAACTAGTTTCAGACCATTTCTTATGCAATGCATCAACATCAAGACTGATTACATCAGCATTATTTTGCTTGATGTTGAATTTATAATTATTATTCAACGAACCTATAGTCTGTATAGCATTTTCATTAATGCCAGCGTTAACAAAGCATTCTTTAACAGCTTCTTGTTTATCTTTTCTAACCTGTATGACTGCACCAAGTTCTTCGTTGAATAAAGCAGACATTAAATCATCAGTATCAATATTAATATCAATACCCGTATGCCCAGCAAACGCCATTTCCGTTAATGTGACAAATAAACCACCATCAGAACGATCGTGATAGCCCAGTATGAGATCAGACTCATTTAATATTTGTAACGATTTAAAGAAAGCGATTAAATTATTCGCGTTATCAACATCTGGCGTTTCGTTTCCTGTCTTTTCATAAACCTGACAAAGTGCAGAGCCACCCAAGCGTTGTTGCCCGTCAGCTAAATCAATAAACATTAAAACAGTGTCGTCGTCCTGAATTAACTGCGGTGTTAATGACTGGCGTACATCGGCAACACGAGCAAATGCAGTAATGTTTAATGATAAAGGTGAAGTAACAGTCTTCTGTTTATCTTCATCAGACCAAACAGTATTCATCGATAAAGAATCTTTACCAACCGGAATGCAAATACCAAGTTCCTTACAAAATTGACTGACAGCCGATACGGTTGCAAAAAGTTTTGCATCCTCATTCGGTTGACCACAAGCGGCCATCCAGTTTGCCGATAATGCAATATCACCTAGTTTTAAAATACGTGCAGCTGAAATATTCATAATGGCTTCAGCTATCGCCATTCGTCCTGATGCAGGTGCATTATTAATTGCGATAGGTGTGCGTTCGCCCAGCGCCATTGCTTCACCAATGTAATCATAATATGCAGAGCTGGTAACGGCACAATCTGCGACTGGTACTTGCCATGGCCCGACCATTTGATCGCGCACAACTAAGCCTGATATAGAACGATCACCAATTGTGATTAAGAAATTTTTACTGGCAACAGTCGGTAAATGTAAAACGCGATCAATCGCTTCTTCTAAATTAATCGATGATGTATCAAAGCTTTCACTATTAACTGATTCACTAACAACGTTGCGTTGCATCTTTGGCATCTTGCCAAGCAAAACAGACATAGGAATATCAATCGCTTTATTATTAAAGTGTGAGTCATTCAGAATCAATTGTTCATCTTCTGTTGATTCACCTAAAATAGCATAAGGCGCACGCTCTCTTTGGCAAAGTGCAATGAATTGATCAATATGTTCAGGGTTAATCGCAAGCACATAACGTTCTTGCGACTCATTACACCAAATACCCATTGGTGACATACTGGTTTCATCATTTGGAATATTGCGTAACTCAAGTTTTGCGCCACGGTCACTAGCACTGACTAATTCCGGCATCGCATTGGAAAGACCACCAGCGCCGACATCATGAATACTTAATATTGGATTGCTTTCACCTAAAGACCAGCAACGATCCACAACTTCCTGACAACGTCGCTCCATTTCGGCGTTATCACGTTGCACAGAAGCAAAATCAAGTGACGCATCACTAGTACCCGATGCCATCGAAGACGCAGCTCCGCCACCTAAGCCAATCAACATTGCTGGGCCACCTAAAACAACAAGTTTGGCGCCAACAGGAATATCATGTTTATCAACATGTTCATTTCGAATCATGCCGTAACCACCGGCTAACATAATGGGTTTGTGGTAACCACGAATAACAGAATCCGATTCGCGTTGTTCATAAGTACGAAAATAACCGCACAGGGCAGGGCGACCAAACTCATTATTATAAGAAGCCGAACCAATCGGCCCTTCAATCATAATATCCAGTGCTGAAACAATGCGTTCCGGTTTACCATTATCTTTTTCCCAAGCTTGTTCAAAGTCAGGAATCTTTAAATTGGAAACAGCAAAACCCGATAAACCTGCTTTCGGTTTTGCGCCGCGTCCGGTTGCTGCTTCATCACGTATTTCTCCGCCAGAACCTGTCGCAGCACCGGGGTAAGGTGAAATAGCAGTAGGGTGATTATGCGTTTCAACCTTCATCAGGATATGAATATCTTCATCATGATAACCATATTGATGTTGTTCAGAGTCGGTAAAGAAACGTTTGCCAGAATAACCAGCCATAACAGCGGCGTTATCATGATAAGCGGATAATACATTACCCGGGTTTTCCTGATGCGTATGACGAATCATGTCGAATAACGAATATTCCTGCTCTGTATCATCAATCGTCCATTCAGCATTAAATATTTTATGACGGCAATGTTCAGAGTTTGCTTGTGCAAACATCATCAACTCAACATCAGTCGGGTTGCGATTCAGTTTTTCAAAATTAGTAAATAAGTAATCAATCTCTTCGGCAGATAAAGCTAGTCCCATTTCCGAATTGGCTTTTTCCAAAGCGGCCTTGCCACCAGAAAGAATATCAACATGCTCCAAAGGAGCAGGCTCGGCTGTTGAAAATAAAGCGCTGGCCTCAGCTTCATTATTAATTACCGCATCCGTCATACGATCATGAAGCAAAGGTTTGATTAATTCGATTTGTTCATCGTTTAACGAACCATCTGCCAAACTCAATAAATAAACAACGCCACGTTCAATTCGAATGACCTTATTAAGTCCAGAGTTATGAACAATATCGGTTGCTTTACTCGACCAAGGAGAAATCGTTCCCGGACGTGGAATGACAATAAGCTTTGTCGAATTGTGATCAGCTATATCAATAGCAGAACCGTAATTCAACAACGCGTCTAATTGCACCTGTTCCTTTTCACTTAAGTCGGCGCTGGTTTCAGCAAAGTGAACAAAGTGCGCTCGCACAGCATTTATTTGAGGAACATTGACCTGCAAAGCAGGAAGCAGTTTATTGACGCGAAAGTCAGAAAGGGCGTTACCGCCTTGCAGTATTAACATTAACTTTGAATCTTGATTGATGAAGAAATTAGGGCGGGTATTTTATCAGCCCGAAGCGACTGACGCTAAATTATTTTTATAGAGTGTTTTCATTACCTAAACCTTGAAATAGTACCATTATGTAGTACTATTTTAGTATGCAGCGGAAGCACAGAAAAACATTGGAGTTAATTTATCACCGACCAACGAGCGGCAATATCAACTGGTCGGATATTGAGTCATTATTTAAAGCGCTAGGTGCTGATGTATCTGAGCGAGCTGGGTCTAGGGTTGCTGTCGTACTTTTTGGTGAAGTCCGAATTTTTCATAGACCGCATCCTTCTCCAAATACAGATAAAGGTGCCGTAGCCAGTATCCGAAAATGGCTGCAAGAAAATGAGGTAGAGTTATGAATATTATGGAAGTCGATGGCTATAAAGCAAAGATTGAATACGATGCTGATTTAGATCAGTTTCGCGGTGAGATATTAGGGCTTAATGGTAGTGCCGACTTTTATGGAAAAAGTTTATCTACCTTACGCAAAGAGTTTAAAAAGTCTTTAAAAGTTTATTTGGAAGTCTGTAAAGAAAAAGGCATTAGCCCGACAAAAGAATATTCTGGAAAATTTAATCTGAGAATACCGCCGGGATTACATAGTGAAATCGCCGCCCGTGCATCAGGCGAAGATAAAAGCATCAATCAATGGGTAGTTGAAACGTTAAAGAATTCAGTTTCTTCATAATATTTGATATTAGTTTTGCTTATACGGCAACCTACCTGTGCATATTCTAAATAATATGATGGATGAGAAATAGAAATTATAGTTGAGATGTCTTATGGCCATAAAACGCTCTAGATTTCCCAATCACCTTATTGTTCTGGGTAATAGCAAATATTTTTTTAGAAAAGTTGAGGTAACAAACGATCTATGGAAAGTTGTTCGTTCTTTCGATTGTGATGGAGTGGCTAAAGTTTATATAAACTCTGTAGGTATGTTCGGTTTCAAATTTTATGATTCAAGTGATTTTGCTTCAATAGATATTCTTAGGTTTGAAGAGCAAGGGTGTATTCCAGATGAAGTCATGAAAAATGACGATGATATTCATAATTTACAGGAAAAACGTATGTTATTTGTGAATTTTGTTTTAGCGTCTTTTTTTGGAAGAGTTAGTGTAAAGCAAAATCGAACACTAGATGGAGCAATTTATAATGGTCAAGATAAGCTAACCTCTTTTTCTGAAGGGAAGGATAAACTTATTATTCAATGGACTGAAGAGCTTGATAAAGCTATTGGAGAAAAAATAAAAGAATTCAATATTGGAAATTGTAAGCATTATATTTTGAATGATGATGATATTGATGATGCAATTTCCTACATTCAGAAACTTATAACTCGGCAAAATGATTTTAATTATGCTGATATGCAATCATGTATAGTTATGAATTATCAAGCAGCAATACTCCATAATCAGCAACATGCTACGGCTAGTTTAGCTTTAAATTTTTCAGTAATAGAATCATTGGTAAAAGAAGTAATTATGACCTGTGGAATGGTTATTGACTGTGAAGTTAAATCATTCGAATCAAATCAGAGTAAAATTAAAAAAATGACCAAGAAAAAGCTTTATGAAATAAAAATGTATGAAGCAATTAAAATGTTATATAAAGCTGAATTAATAAGTGAGTATCTTTACCAACGCCTTGAATATGCTAGGAAGAAAAGGAATAGTCTTATGCATAAAGGAGAGACTATTAGTCCAAAAGATTCTGGAGATTGCCAAACTCTAGTTCGGGATCTTTGGGCGTTACTTATAGACACGCCTTTCGAATTAAACACAGCATGGTCTTATAAGCGATAGAAAGGTATTAAAAGTACCTTAGAAAAAGAAATTTTCACTTACTTAATCTCTTCCACCTTAATCAAAACATTCCTCGCTTCCTGCCCACGCTGCTTTGTTCGGATTACATTACGGCGACCATCATCATTGAAATGTTGTGTTGAACCACCGATTTGAATCCATTCGCCGAGTTTGCCGCTGGCGGTCGTTTCGACTTCCTGAATATCAAATATTGCCGCTTGTCCGGGTGTCGTGCGTGATAATTTCGGCGCAACTAATAAAGTGACATTATTGCCTTGTAATCTAGGCAGAACATAAAAACCTGATGTGACATCTCGGTATTCAACACCGCCTGTCGTTGTAACAACGCCGCCGGCAGTGACGACCGTGCTTTGTGTAGGAATAGGTACGGAGTTACCAACATTAATATGTGCCGGTTGGCCTTCGAGTGTTTGGACTCGGAAAACATTTCTGTCTTCGCTGCGTGTTTTTGTTTCAATAGTACGGTAGCGAATAACATTACCGTCGCTATCTTGTCCTTGGATGATGGCACCTTCATTACTGATGTCTGGCGATTCTATTTTTACATTGCCGGAAATATAGCGACCGGATAAACCGCTTTCACTTTGCTTTAAACTGCCATCAACGTTTTGTTTTACGCTAATCATTAAACGACGTGGTGCTTTATCTAATTCTGCGAGAACGGACTTTAATTGTTTTAAATTTGATGGCGTGCTTTTAATAATAATCTTGCCATTCATACCAGTGACGGTTCCACCTTTCGCTACCAAAGGCTTAAGAACAGGAACAATGTCGGAGACAACACCGCTTTTTAAGTTAATGATTTCCAGTTTCATCGATTCCGCCATTACAGGCGAAATGCCGAGTATGAATATGAGTAGAGAACTGAGTATTAAATTTTTCAAATATGCACCTTACGTAAGTTTGGATCCGGTTTTGCCGTTTCCCACATCTCATTAAAGACATCCAATAAATGTTTCGACTCTCTTCGGCTATTGAAGTTTACATTTCCTTTATAACGTTCTGTACTTTCCCGGTAGAGATATCCTACTTCATCGGCAATCAATACCGATTCATTGAATGATTTATATTTAGGTGAGACCTTACGTAATTCGATAAAACTGCTAATTTTTCCTGCTAAATCAAGCAGTTTGTGTCCTTTGCGGACAATAATTTCGGGTTCAAAAACAATAATTCGAATATCGACATAGCGGTTTTTCAGCGCTAATTGTCTTAATGCTTCCAGAAAATCAGGTTGATCGTAGACTTTCGGATCAAGCTCATGGCTGATTATTGCCAGTTTTCTACTGGCCTGTTTTACCAATTCGGTTGCCGCCAAGGCATTTTCCTCGCGCGAAGCTATCTTAATCGTATCTTCGGTCGATTCTCCAAGTCTGTGGTGAGAAAAGTCTTTTATCATCCTGAGTTTTTTCCAGAAGGTTATTGAGCAATTAGTTTAGCCTGAGCTTCAGCATTACCAATATAGTTTTGCGGGGTCAGTTTTAGTAAGCGTGTTTTCGCATCTCTTGGTATATCAAGCTGATTAATAAATTCACTGAGTGTTTCTTTATTAATATTTTGTCCGCGTGTTAATTCTTTTAACTGTTCATAAGCATTATCAATGCCATAACGACGCATGACTGTTTGAATGGGTTCGGCTAACACTTCCCAGGCATTTTCCAAATCTTGATCCAGTGCAACAGGGTTAACATCCAGTTTCGATAAACCTTTTAGCGCAGAGTCCAAAGCGATTAAGGTATGCGCAACACCAACACCCATATTTCTTAGTACGGTTGAATCGGTTAAATCGCGCTGCCAACGTGACACAGGTAGTTTTAATGCAAGGTGTTCAAAGACGCCATTGGCAATACCCAAATTACCTTCAGCATTTTCAAAGTCGATAGGGTTTACTTTATGCGGCATGGTGGATGAACCAATTTCGCCTTTCTTTAATTTTAATTTGAAATAACCCAGCGAAATATAACTCCAGATATCACGACTTAAATCAATCAGAATCGTGTTGCTTCTTGTTAATACATGGAAATATTCTGCCATGTAATCATGTGATTCTATTTGTGTTGTGTGTGGATTCCAGTCCAAGCCTAAGCCGGTTACAAATTTTTTCGATAAATTCATCCAGTTAACTTTTGGATAAGCAGAGAGATGTGCATTAAAGTTACCAACGGCACCATTCATTTTCCCGAGCAGTTCAATTTTCTCTAACTGTTTTCTTTGGCGTGCTAAACGATGCACATAAACACCAATTTCTTTACCTAAAGTAGTCGGCGAAGCCGTTTGACCATGAGTACGTGACAGCATAGGCGTGTCTGCATATTTTTTAGAGAGTGCTTTTAATACAGAAATGGTTTCATCCAGTTTTGGTAACAACACAACATCACGCGCTTCTTTTAGCATCAACGCATGGCTCAGGTTATTGATATCTTCTGACGTACAGGAAAAATGAATAAACTGGCTTGCCTGTTTTAATGCGCGGCTCGTTTTAATGTTGTCACGAATAAAGTATTCAACCGCTTTTACATCGTGATTGGTTGTTCTTTCAATTTTTTTTATGGCTTTTGCATCAGCGACAGAAAAATCATTTTTGATCTTGTCCAGAATCTTGATTGAGTTTTTTGAGAAAGGCGCAATTTCTTTAATGCCCTTATGCTCGGCCAGCGCTTTTAACCATTCGATTTCAACCTCGACGCGAAATCGAAATAAACCGTATTCACTGAATATCGGTCTTAATGCATTGGTTTTGCTTGAGTAACGGCCGTCAATCGGCGAGATGGCGGTAAGTGCTGATAAATCCATAGTGTCTTTTAAATGTCTCTTATTTATTAGTTATAAAAACGAAATTATACATCAATTGAAAATGGTTCAGGGCGACGGGTTCGGATATTTTTCATGGATGGCTTCTATTTCCTTAATGATATCTTTTGATAGCTTAATGTTAATACTTTCAATATTAATTTTGAGCTGTTCCATATTTGTTGCGCCAATAATATTACTGGTCAGGAACGGTCTATTATTAATGAAAGCTAGTGCCATTTGTGATGGGTCGAGCCCGTTATCTTTTGCCAGCGCGACATAAGCTTCTGTAGCCGCGTCAGCTTGCGGGTTGCTGTAACGTGAAAAACGCTCAAATAATGTTAAACGTGCGCCTTCCGGTTTGTTGCCGTTTAAATATTTACCACTGAGCACGCCAAAGGCCAAAGGTGAATAAGCGAGTAAACCGACGTCTTCGCGATGTGCAAATTCAGACAGGCCCACCTCAAAAGTACGGTTCAATAAATTATACGGGTTTTGAATGGTGACAATACGTGGTTTATCTTTCTCTTTAGCAACACGTAAATATTCAGCACAGCCCCAGGGGGTTTCATTTGAAATACCAATTGTTCTGACTTTGCCATCCTTGACTAGGCCCTCCAGTACATCAAGTGTTTCTTCAATTGGTACGCCGTCTTTCTCCGGCGCATGGTAATAATTTAATTGACCAAAATAATTGGTATCACGTTCCGGCCAATGTGTTTGGTATAAGTCGAT
>JBMZNW010000083.1:8180-8392 GCA_049619915.1 Gammaproteobacteria bacterium | reverse complement strand
ATAAACCGCGCTATTTAATGGGTGTCGGCACACCAGAAAATATTGTCGAAGCCGTTCGCCGTGGTATTGATATGTTTGATTGCGTTATGCCAACGCGCAACGCACGTAATGGACATTTGTTTACAGAATATGGTGATGTTCGAATTCGTAATGCGAAGAACAGATATGATGAATCTCCCGTTGATGAAAACTGTGACTGTTATACCTGTCAA
>JBMZNW010000083.1:1974-8170 GCA_049619915.1 Gammaproteobacteria bacterium | reverse complement strand
TTATTTGCATCACTTAGATAAAACCAATGAAATCCTCGGTGCGCGCTTAAACACCATACACAACCTTTATTACTATCAGTATTTAATGAAAGGCTTGAGAAACGCAACAGAAGAAAATCAACTTGATGACTTTATTGCAGAGTTCTATAAAAAACGTAGTTCTAAAGCATAGAATAATATTGATGAATAATCATATCGATAACTTACCAACTCTAGGCATAGGCGCCAGCTTAAGTCTTTCATCTGATCCAGACCCGGTTAAATTAGTACAAGCTAAAGGTGGCCCGGCGTTTGTTGAGTATTCAGGTTTAGTTGATGTTGATGCTGTTATTGATGAAGTCGATAAGATTAAAGCAATGGGCGCATCGGTTTTATTTCATCCTTCTTATATTAATTTTTGTGGTTCTTATCCGAACTCAAATGTTTGGCTTGAAACAACATCGAAACACATTGAAATAGTCGAGTCACCGTGGTTTGCACAGGATGTCGCTTATTGCTTTTGGGAAGAGGGCGCGGCGTACTCAACTTCGCTAGGCTATTTTATTCCGCCAACTTTTAATCAGGCTTCATTAAAACTGGCGGTTGAACGAGTAAAAGAAGTACAGAAAAAAGTGCCCGTCCCCGTTGCGGTAGAACCGCCACCCGTGACATTTATTACTGGCACGATGCCTTTATTTTCTTTTTTCGGCAGTCTTGCCGAGCAAACAGATTGTGCAATCTTATTGGATATGGGACATCTGGTGTCTTACGAAATGGCAAGTGGTCGAAAGATTCTTGATGAAATTAATCAGTTACCTTGCGAACGTGTAATTGAATTACATATTGCTGGCGGCAGATTAAAAGAAAGCAAAGAAGCTCGGATTTATATTGATGCGCATGAATGTGAAATTGTTGAGCAGACATGGCAAATGTTTGAAACGATGTTGCCATTATTACCGAATGTTAAAGCCGTATGTTATGAATGCGAAGGTGTAAATGAAAGCACAGTGTTAACAACACTAGAACGCATCAGAAAAATAGTGCGTGAAAAAAGCAGTAACCCGTTATTAATAGAAACGCTTAATAGAAACGCTTAATAGAAACAATGGATAAAGCATAAGCAGATTAATGTTATGAGTTTTGTTAAATGAGTTTTTTAGAACAAGAACGTGCTTTATTCGATTTGTTATTTGATAGCGATGTGCGCGAAAATTTTTGTAATGAATCGATTGCCGCACTTAAGCAATATGACTTAAGTGATGAAGAGTTAAACGATTTTTCTGTTATCCGCACCGATGCCTTACAACTGGATGCGAAAATCCGCGCTGACTTGTTGCTTTCTCATTTCTGTCGTGCATTCCCAGTAAGTTTTAGTCTGATAGCTTCACTTGATGGCGGTTTGAATTTTTTAAAAAGCTTAATTGATATTGAAACAATGCGAACCGAAGTATTAGATCGCACAACGACGTTTGGAAAGCGGATAGGTCAAGGGCTGACGTCATTCAAATTCAATTCAAACGAAGAGCAAACAAAAGTTTCGGCGATATTGGAAGCAGAGTTAGGTATGGCATGGACAGCGGCTTCTTTAAAAAGAGAAGTGCTTGAAAACGGTCAACTGCATCTTGAAGCGATGAATATTGATGAAAACTGGTCGAGTCAAAATATTAAGTTAGCTCCTTATGTCTGTGCCGCAATGATTCCAGACTCGTATGAAACATTGAAGGGCAAGCTTTGTTCTGCTGATGAATGCGATCTTTGGCGGAACATAAATAAAAAACCGTTGGCAGCAGCACGAAGACAGAAATTGCTTGGTAAAGATGATCCTCGCTTATTTATTGCCCGAGCTCATGTCAGTCATATGTCACGTTGTGAACCGACGGTTGAGCAGAAAACAGCCGAGCTTAGCGAAGGATTTGCTCCATTATTTCAACATGTTAATGGTTCGCTTAGCGTCGATTACATCCTACAACAACTCAAGCAGATCGGCGCGCAACCGCAAATGTTACAGAGCATTAAAGCGACTTTTAAACAATTGCTGGAAAATGAAATGCTGGAGCTTTGCTAAATCTAGCTGATGAAACGGTCGCTTGGCTTGAAATTGCCTAAATCGGCCTTATCAATAAATACATATCTATACTGAAATTGGCGTTGTTGTGTCATAATGCCGCGTTTTTTAAATCAGAGTGAGTACAAATGTTAGATTTTTTCATCAATAGTGCTTGGGCGGCGCCTGCACAACAGCAAGCGGATGGTACAACGACCCTCATCATGATGGTGGGTATGTTTGCTATTTTTTACTTCTTATTGATACGCCCGCAATTAAAACAGGCGAAACAACATAGGCAGCTAGTCAGCGAATTAGGAAAAGGCGATGAAGTCGCAACATCGGGAGGCTTGCTTGGGAAGATTAAAGAAGTGGGTGACAATTTCATCCTGCTTGAAATCAGTAAGGATACGGAAGTGAGAGTTCAAAAGAATGCTGTGTCCTCAGTATTGCCAAAAGGCACATTAAAAACACTTTAAAATAATAAAAAAATTTAAATAAGTAGGCTAAGGTCATGAATCGTTATTCCCTCTGGAAATACATCTTAATTTTATTCCTGGTAGGTTTGGGTGCGTTATTCGCATTACCCAATATCTATGGCAAAGATCCAGCATTACAAATATCCGCAGCACGATCAGCCGAGATCAGCGAATTAACAGAGTTTCAGGCTACCAATGCATTGGATGAAGCGGGAATAAGCTATAAATCGTCAGCTGTTGTTAATGAAAGTGTGGTCGTTCGATTTAATAATGAAAATGATCAGCTTAAGGGACAAGACGTTGTCAAAAAAGCCATGGGTAATAATTATGTTGTCGCGATTAATTTGGCGCCGGCAACACCTGACTGGTTAGCCCAATTTGGCGCTGAACCGATGTTCCTCGGGCTTGACCTTCGCGGTGGCGTGCATTTCCTTATGGAAGTCGACATGGAAGCGGCAATCAAAAAAGCAAACGAAGCGTATATGTCTGACTTACGCAGCCAGATGCGTGAAAACAAAGTGCGTTATAAAACCATTACCTTGAATGATAAAGGTGGTTTGTTAATTCGTTTTATGAATGCAGGCGAACAAGAGAGTGGTGAAAAGCTGATCGACGATAAGTTTGCTGACCTAGATGTTACGACGCCAGAATCAAACAGCAATGAAGCTCAGCTTGTTGCGACAATGAAAGAAGATATTGTGTTGGAAACACAAAAGCTGGCGCTACAACAAAACATCACGACACTTAGAAAACGTGTGAATGAATTGGGTGTTGCTGAACCTGTTATTCAACAACAGGGTTTAAATCGAGTTGTGGTTCAATTACCAGGTGTTCAAGACACGGCGAAAGCTAAAAATATTCTTGGTGCAACAGCGACGCTGGAATTTAGATTAGTTGATGACGATCATAATCCTCAAGATGCAGTTGATGGGCGTGTTCCAGCAGGTACTAAATTATATTCAGAGCGAAACGGCTTTCCTATCTTGTTAAAGAAACAAGTTATGCTAACTGGCGACTCTATTATTGATGCGGCTTCAGGTATTGATTCAACAAAAGGTCAACCAAATGTAACGATTACATTGGATGGTCGTGGCGCAAAGAGAATGAGTAAATTCTCTGGTGATAATGTTGGTAAACGTTTAGCGGTTGTCTTTATTGAAAACAAAATTGCAACAGTAGAAGAAAACGGCGAGTTGGTTCAGAAAAAGGAAGTGATTGAAGAAGTTATTAATGCTGCGGTAATTCAAGAACAATTAGGCAAGCGTTTTCAAATTACCGGACTGGATTCAACTAAAGAAGCGCGTAATTTAGCCTTATTATTAAGAGCTGGCGCATTGGCAGCACCAATCTACATCATTGAAGAACGTACTGTTGGTCCAAGCCTTGGTCAGGATAATATTAATAAGGGTTTTGACTCAGTAAAAATTGGTTTCTTATTAGTTCTGGTTTTCATGGCGGTTTACTACAAAGTGTTTGGCCTGATTGCGAATGTCGCATTGGCGCTTAACCTTGTTTTGATTGTTGCCATGTTGTCGTTATTACAAGCAACATTAACTTTGCCGGGTATCGCCGGTATTGTTTTAACCGTTGGTATGGCAGTGGATGCGAACGTACTTATATTTGAACGTATAAGAGAAGAGTTGCGAAATGGTAATTCGCCACAAGCCAGTATTCACGCTGGTTATGAAAAAGCACTTTCAACCATTGCTGATGCGAATATCACAACATTGATTGCAGCGATTGTACTATTTAGCTTTGGTACAGGACCGATTAAAGGTTTCGCCGTCACGTTGTCGCTCGGTATTATTTCTTCAATGTTTACAGCCATTATGGTAACGCGCGGTCTGGTTAATTTAGTTTATGGCGGCCGTCGTATAGAGAAACTAAGAATATAAAATTGAAGATATAAATTTAGGAATATAAACACAGGTTTTAAGCAGAGATAAGAATTATGGCAACACAAACACAACAAGCACGTTTTAATTTTGATCTTATGGGCAAGCGTAAGATAGCTGCGGTTATCTCCGGTTTGCTATTAATATTATCTATTGCTTCATTGACTATTGAAGGTTTAAGTCTGGGTATTGATTTTACCGGCGGTACATTGGTTGAAGCAGGCTACGCAGACGCTGTTGAACTTGGTGTCGTGCGTGACGCTTTAATTAATTCAGAATTTAATAACGCAATCGTTCAATATTTTGGTTCGGCAAATGAAATATTAATTCGCATACCACCAAGCGAAGGTCTGAACAATGCTGATATTAGTAACAAAATTCTTGATGTGCTTGCGACGACAGGACAAAACGTTGAAATGCGTCGTATTGAATTTGTTGGTCCACAAGTTGGCGATGAATTAAAAAACGATGGTGGTCTAGCTATGATTGCTGCGTTAGCGATGATTATGTTGTATGTCGCAATGCGTTTTCAAATGCGTTTTTCAGTTGGTGCAATTGCCGCGCTTGTGCATGACGTTTTAATTACGCTGGGTATTTTCTCAATTACGCATTTCGATTTTGATCTAACTGTATTAGCTGCGTTATTGGCGGTAATTGGTTATTCGCTAAACGATACGATAGTTGTGTTTGACCGTGTGCGTGAAAATTTTCGAAAATTACGCGAATCAACACCGATTGAAGTGTTCAATATTTCATTAAACCAAACCTTAAGTAGAACAATCATGACCTCGTTAACAACGTTAATGGTATTGTTTGCCTTATTCGTATTTGGCGGTGAAATTATCCATAGTTTTGCAACCGCCTTAATTATCGGTGTTCTTGTTGGTACGTATTCTTCTATCTTTGTTGCTAGTCCGGTCACGATTGCTTTGGGCATTACCCGTGAAGATTTAATGCCGGTGCAGAAAGAGGGTGCTGAGTTAGACGACTTACCATAGAGAACTTAGCACGCATGATTTTTTGTCCTAATACATCGTTGGCAATGTGCTCGATGCTCATTTATTCCATATAAACTCCGCTTCTGCGCGCATTGCCGCCTCGTCTTAGAACAAAAACTCTATCCGTGCAAAGCCCTCTTAAAATAGTTGCCGACCAACAGATTACTCTGGCAAAAGAGGTCTTTTCTCAATTCGGTGAAGTAGAGTTAGTGAATGGTCGTTCTATCGATCAAAACACAGTGCAGGACGCAGATGCCCTTTTGGTTCGTTCGGTGACTAAAGTTAATGAATCATTATTAAATAACTCCAAAGTTTCTTTCGTTGCATCAGCAACGAGCGGTATTGATCATATTGATACCGATTATTTAAAAAAATCGAATATTTCTTTTTCGCATGCGCCGGGTAGTAATGCGCGTTCTGTTGCTGAATATGTTTTAAGCAGTTTATTAGTATTGTCTGAACAACAAGGTAGTAACTTGGCAGATAAGACCATAGGCATTATCGGTTGTGGTCAGGTCGGTTCTAGAGTAAAGCGTTTTATGCAAGTATTAGGCGTAAAATGTTTAATCAATGATCCGCTATTAGCTAAGCATGATTCTAATCATGATTTTGTTGAACTTGAAGAAATGTATCAGGCAGACATTATTACTCTACATGTGCCTCTAATAATGGATGGAGAGTATCCAACGCATCAACTCGTTAATGGAGCTTTTCTCGAAAAATTAAAAACAGATGTAACAATCATCAACACCTCAAGAGGTGAAGTGATTGATGAATCTGCATTAATGGCGTTCAAGCAGG
>JBMZNW010000083.1:0-1964 GCA_049619915.1 Gammaproteobacteria bacterium | reverse complement strand
TCATTCTTGACGTTTGGTGCAACGAACCGGATATCGATATCAATTTGCTAGAAAATACATTTATCGCTACGCCACATATCGCCGGTTACAGTTATGATGGTAAGCTGAAAGCGACAGAAATGTTATTTCATGCTTTAAATGCTCATTTTGATATGAGACTAGAAGCATCTGCGGTATTCAATTCTAAGCAGGAAAGAATGAATAATGATGACGATACGATTCAACTTGCGGTATTACAGAGTTATGATGTTCGCAGTGATGCGATTGCGCTTAGAGCTTTAAAAGATATGAAGCAACAGGATCGTGCTGCTTATTTTGATAGTTTGCGGAAGAATTATCCGATCAGGCGTGAATTTACAAATAGAACTATTCAAGCGAATAATCGAGCAAATAACATAACAATGAGTTCAACACAAAAACTGCAACAATTGGGTTTTAAAGTAGAGTCAATATGAAAAAATTAGCAGTACTGGTTTCCGGCCGCGGTAGTAATATGCTGGCGTTGGTAGACGCATGTGAACAAGGTCGTTTGCAAGCCACTGTCGAATTGGTGGTCAGTAATAATGCTGACTCATTAGCTCTGGTTTCGGCTAAAGAGAGAGGTATTGCTGTTGCTCACCTAAGTTCGCGTACCCACCCTGATGCTGATGCGCTTGATGTTGCGATGAAAGAATCGTTTGAAAAACATCAAGTTGATTATGTTTTATTGGCAGGCTTTATGAAAAAGATTGGCTCAAAAACATTAAGCGCTTATAAAAATAGAATGGTAAATGTACACCCGTCGTTATTACCTAAATTTGGCGGTAAAGGCATGTTTGGTTTAAATGTACATAAAGCAGTTATTCAGGCTGGTGAGAAAGAAACCGGCGTGACCATTCATCTTGTCAATGCTGAATATGACGAAGGCGCTATACTGGCGCAAGAAAAAGTTGAAGTTGTAGAGGAAGACACAGCAGAGTCATTAGCAGCGAAGGTTTTGAAGGTTGAGCATGCTTTATTTGCAGAAACCATACAAAAAATTATAGATGGCAGTATTATATTGCCTGTTGAGTGATAGAGGAGAGAAACAGAAATGCGTGTTATGCATACTATGTTGAGAGTCGGAGATCTGGAAAAATCACTGCATTTCTATATCGATATTATGGGAATGAAGTTAATAAGAAAAAAAGATTATCCTGAACATGAATTTACTCTCGCTTTTGTCGGTTATGGTGAAGAAGAAGAAACCGCTATTTTGGAATTAACTCATAACTGGGATACAGAATCTTACGATCATGGTAATGCTTATGGCCATATTGCTATTGGTGTTGATGATGTGTACAAGGCCTGTGATAAGATAAAAGAAATGGGTGGAACTGTAGTTAGAGAAGCGGGGCCCATGCAAGGCTCAGATACGGTTATTGCTTTTGTGCAAGATCCTGATGGTTATAAGATTGAGTTATTAGAAGATAAATAATATTTTCTAAAAAATATTTTAGAGCAGCTGTTTAGTACTGTTGCTTGCTAAGTTTAATTAAGTGGAATCAATAAAGTGATAGAACTAATAAAAAAAATATACATTGCTACTGTATTAAAACAGCCAATCATTGTTTGTATCTTGATGGCAGCAATTCTGGCTTTTTTTACTGTCCACACAAAAGATTTTAAACTTGATGCTTCAGCAGATTCGTTATTACTTGATGACGATAAAGATCTGGAGTTATTCCGTAAAACTGTTGAACGCTATTCTGCCAGAGACTTCCTGTTCATTACCTTCACACCGAATGATGATTTATTTTCACCTGCTGCACTACAACATATAACTAATTTACGCGATGAATTGCGTCAATTAGAACCGGTTGAATCCGTTATCAGCCTGGTTGATGCGCCGTTGGTGCTGCAGGTAGAAGGTTCTATCGCGGAGGTTGCCGATAATGTTCGCACACTGGAAGGTGGCGATGTCGACATGATGAAGGCTAAAGATG
>JBMZNW010000082.1:8084-8393 GCA_049619915.1 Gammaproteobacteria bacterium | reverse complement strand
TCTGTATCAATGTTGCCTGCAATCATTTCCTTATTGCCCGTTCGCGTTAAACAACAAAAAGATGATAAACATCCTGCATTAGAAAAATTCGCTGACTTTGTTGTAGCGAAAAGAACACCACTATTCTGGGGAATGACCGGACTTATTTTATTATTGATAGCGGCATTACCACGCAATGAGCTTAATGATATTTTTGTTCATTATTTTGATGAAACAATTGAGTTTCGTACAGACTCAGACTTTACGACAGACAACCTTACCGGCTTATACAATATTGAATATTCTCTAAGCTCAGGTACGGAAGGCGGT
>JBMZNW010000082.1:0-8074 GCA_049619915.1 Gammaproteobacteria bacterium | reverse complement strand
GTATTAATGAACCGGCGTTTTTACGTGAAATAGAAGCGTTCGCAAACTGGTATAGAGAACAACCTGAAACACTTCATGTCAACATTTATACCGACATAATAAAACGTTTAAATAAAAACATGCATGCGGATGATCAGTCTTATTATAAGATTCCAGATGACCGTAATTTAGCAGCACAGTATTTATTGCTCTATGAAATGTCCTTGCCATACGGTCTCGATCTTAATAATCAGATTAATATCGACAAATCCGCAACACGCATGACTGCGACATTAAAAACAATTTCGTCGAACAACTTAATCGATCTGGAAAAACGCGCGCAAAGCTGGTTGAAAAACAATACTCAACATATTGCGCAAGCGGACGGCAGCGGCACATCCATTATGTTCGCCAATATTGGTAAACGAAATATTTCCAGTATGTTGATAGGAACAACTACAGCATTAATACTCATATCCATTATTTTAATCTTTGCGCTGCGCTCGCTGAAAATCGGCGTCATCAGTCTGGTACCTAATCTTGTTCCAGCAGCAATGGGCTTTGGCTTATGGGGTTTATTGGTAGGAGAAGTCGGACTTTCTCTATCTGTCGTCGCCAGTATGAGTTTAGGTATTGTTGTCGATGACTCCGTACACTTTCTTAGCAAATACTTACGCGCAAGAAGAGAAAAAGGATTGAACTCGAAAGATGCCGTGCGTTATGCGTTTACCACAGTAGGCAGAGCATTAATTGTCACGTCTATTGTATTAGTTGTTGGCTTTTTAATCTTGGCAACATCAAGCTTTGAACTCAATGCAGGTATGGGATTATTAACAGCAATAGTCATTGCATTTGCATTGATTGCTGACTTCTTACTTCTACCAGCTATCTTAATGAAAACTGAGGATAAAACGAATGAAAAAAATATCGATAATAGCGCTACTGTTTAGTCTGTTTATTAATATTGGCCTTAATATCGCTAAGGCAGAAACACCCGAAGAAAAAGGCCTTGCTATAGCCGAAGAAGCAGATAAACGAGATACCGGCTGGGTAGATCAAACGGCCAACATGAATATGATTCTGAAAAACAAACAAGGTGACGAACATACGCGTGTGATGAGAATTACAACATTGGAAGTACAAGGCGATGGTGATAAAAGCTTACTTTCTTTTGACAACCCTAAAGATATTAAAGGTACTGCTTTTCTTAGTCATACGCATTCATTAACACCGGATGATCAATGGCTTTATCTTCCAGCATTAAAACGCATAAAACGAATTTCTTCATCAAACAAATCCGGACCATTTGTTGGTAGTGAATATGCTTATGAAGACCTGTCTTCTCAGGAAGTAGAAAAATATACATACAAATGGCTTCGTGATGAAACTATTGATGGCAAAGATAGTTTTGTTATCGAACGTTATCCTCAATACAAACATTCCGGTTATACACGACAGATCATTTGGTTAGATAAAGAAATGTATCAGCCGAATAAACTTGAGTTTTATGATCGTAAAAACGCGTTGTTAAAAACATTACTCTTTCAAGAATATCAACAATACCTTAATCAATACTGGCGTCCAGGCGTAATGGAAATGACAAATCATCAAACAGGTAAAAGCACCACGTTAACCTGGACTGATTATCAGTTTAAAAATGGTTTAACCGATCGTGACTTTGATAAAAACACACTTAAGCGAGCACGTTAAATTTAAACATGAAAAAAACAGCTTCATTCTTTGCAATTATAACCAGTATTGTTACCAGCAACGTTACGTTTGCAGGTGAATGGAGCGGCTATGCTGGATTGGAGTTTAGAGGCTTTACTCAAACCGCACAGGAAGCACGACAAGATCACGCAACAAACTTTTCGTTTGCGTTTGAAGCCGAGTATTACCATGAATGGGATAGAGGTAATCAAAGTATTGCCTTTGTTCCTTTTGTGCGCATAGATGAACACGATAATGAACGAACGCATTTTGATATTCGTGAATTAAATTATTTAAAAGTTGCTGAAAACTGGGAATTACGTCTTGGTATTCGCAAAGTGTTTTGGGGCGTTACCGAGTTTCAACACCTAGTTGATATTATCAATCAAACTGATCTTGTCGAAAATTTAGATACAGAAGATAAGTTAGGTCAGCCAATGGTTAACCTGGCTTTGATTAATGATTGGGGCACTGTTGATTTTTTTGTTATGCCCTATTTTCGTGAACGTTATTTTCCTGGCACATCAAGTCGCTTACGAACAATTCCACATATTGATCAAACACGTTCGCAATTTGAATCATCAGCAAAAGAAAAACATATTGATCTGGCTGTACGGTATTCTCATTACTTTGGTGATTGGGATATTGGCGTCTCACACTTTTACGGAACCAGTCGTGACCCACGTTTATTACTTAGCGTGAATAACAGTGGCAACCCTTTTTTCATTCCGTTCTATGACATCATTAACCAAACCTCATTAGACCTCCAAGCCACCAAAGGCAATATGTTATGGAAACTCGAAGCCTTGCATCGTAGCGGACAGGCAAAAACCTATAATGCACTTGTTGGTGGGTTTGAATATACCTTCACTGGTATTTTTGATTCGGCTATTGATTTAGGCGTATTAGGTGAATACCACTACGATGACCGCGGTGAGTCCGCAGCAACTATTTTTGAAGATGATATTGCGATGGGCGCACGTTTCGCTTTTAACGATGCACAATCCAGCGAAGCATTAATTGGACTAGTCTGGGATAAAAACACAGGTGGTAAATTCTTCAATATCGAAGCCAGCCGACGTATTGGCAACAACTTTCTTCTTGAAGCTCAAGGACGTTTTTTCACAAATCAGAAAGCCAGTGACCCGGCAAAAGCGCTTAGTCAGGACGATTATATCGAATTATTCTTGAGCTATAATTTTTAAATTATTCAATAACTTATTTAATACTTCTCTACGTTTCCAAAGCATAGCATTGTAATCTTTTCGATTGAAAGTTCTCTTTAAGTTCTCTTATAATTAAGAGCCGTTTTGGAGAATAAAAATGATGCGGCTTCCTTCAGAAATTGAACGCTTATATATCGACTTCGACTGTTTTTTCGCTAGCGTAGAACAACAATTACAACCACGCTTACGCCACCGGCCTGTTGGCGTATTACCGTTTATGTCAAAAACATCATGCATCATTGCACCAAGTCGTGAGGCGAAAAAGCAAGGAATAAAAACAGGAATGCGCGTTAAAGAAGCGTTGCAATTATGCCCGGAAATTAAATTTGCCCCTGCCCGCCATGATGTTTATGTCAAACTGCATCACCGGATTTATCACAGCATTGAAAGTTGTGTGCATATTGATCAAGCTTGTTCGATAGATGAAGTCGTTTGTACTTTACTTGGCAGAGAAAGAAAAAATCTGACAGCATTAGCGTATAAAATAAGGAAAAAGCTTCTTGATGAAATAGGCACTTACATCACTTGCTCAATGGGCTTTGCACCGAATTATTTATTAGCAAAAACAGCTTCAGATTATGACAAACCGGAAGGTATTGTTATCTGGCATCCGCAACAATACGAAGAACAATTATATACATTAAAGTTAAGAGATTTGCCCGGTATTGGCCGCAGCATGGAAAGGCGTTTGCAAATAGCAAACATACATTCTGTCAGAAAGCTTTATTCACTCTCAAAACAAAACCTGCGTACGCTATGGGGTTCTATTGAAGGCGAACGTTTTTGGTATGGTTTACACGGCTATGCAATCGAACCTAATGAAACTTCTCGTTGTATGTTTGGGCATAGTCGTATACTTACTCCGGAAAATCGTAATCCACGAAACGCGCGTAACTGTGCACGTTTACTTACGGTAAAAGCAGCAAGACGTGTTCGTCGTAGTGGTTTTACGGCATCCTCATTTGGCTTAAGTGTGCGTTTTGAAAATAAAACAAAATGGTATGGCGAAGGTCATTTCGCTTTCGCTTCTGATGATCATACTTTTCTAAATGCATTAACGATACTATGGACAGAAGCTATGCAAGAACATAAAGGAAATAAAAATAAATACTCATATAGAATCAAACAGGTTTCCATTGCGATTTTTCATTTAAGTGATGAAAATCAAACCCAAACTGACTTATTTACTGAGAACAACCAAACAAGTATAAAATGGCAAAGACTGACACAGACAATGGACGAGATTGTCAGTAAGTATGGTAATAAAGCTGCCAGTCTAGGTATTTGGGAAGATCCTCCGGGTGGATATGCGGGTGCTAAAATCGCCTTTGGACGGATTCCCAATTTATCCGATTTTTAAACATATTAATTACGAATATAATAAACAACTATGGCTAAAAATATTTTAGGAACAGATTTAGAAGATTGCTGCCTTGACCCTGCAACAGGTTTCTTTCGCGATGGCAGTTGTGATACCTGCGATGAAGACTTGGGCATGCATACAGTGTGTGCTGAAATGACAGAAGACTTTTTAAGCTTCTCAAAAGAAAGCGGCAATGATTTATCAACACCCAGAGAAGAGTTTGATTTCCCCGGCCTTAAACCTGGTGATCGTTGGTGCATATGTTTACCGCGGTGGATAGAAGCATTAGAAGCAGGTGTTGCGCCTAAAATTTCGCCTCGTTCAACACATGAGTCTGCGTTGAAACATGTCCCACTTGAAGTACTTGAAAAATATACAATTATAGATGCGTAAGCATTTATGCTAATTATATTTTTAATTACCGCCTTAGCGTCTATAACGGCTATCGGATTACACTTTTCTATCTTGTTACTGATAACAAAGATACTCGCTAATTTCCGTGGTACTCATCCGGCATCTATTATTCTTTCATTGCTACTCGCAATCTTTGCTCATCTGATGGAAATATTTATCTTTGCATTAGCACTGCTGTATATGCACTCAAACGAAATGATCACTTTTTCAATCGCCGCACCTGACTTCACCGATCTTTTTTATTTTTCCGGAATAACTTATACAACGGTTGGCTATGGCGATATTGTTCTTCTTGGTAGCGGTCGTATTGTTGCTGTTATCGAATCCTTAATGGGACTTGTATTAATCGCATGGACAGCATCATTTACTTATTATGAAATGAATCGAAAATGGACAAAGAAAGCTTAAGCGTTAGTATTAGTTTAAATCTATTATTGTTATAAATGGTAATTTAATTTTATATACTTATGTGAAAGTCAATTAAATTTGTATGGAGTTTATGTTTTAAAGAATTGCTTTGACCCTTTATCCTTTATCTTTTGATTTACTTAATTTCAACAAAATATAATAAAGCCAAATACCTAAAAGACCTCCTAAAACTGTTGCTAAACCTGATCTCTGCCAATAGAAAATCATATAGTCTGGGTGAGATAAAACATCTAAATAAACAACAGATTTAATAGCTGGCAGACCGCCTAAACCAGCCAATATTATTACAATAGTGCCTCCCAAAAGATGCGGTTTTAAATGCCTAGGAACGATAAGTATGAAAAAAAATACTATACCTAATCCAACCAATACATCGAGCCACAATGTGCACCCGAGTTCTAGTGTAACAAAACCATAAGTTTTACACCCATCAAAAGGTTGATCATAAATAGGTATAACTCCTACGAATGCTATACAGACTAAGATACTAATAACTATACGAAGTAAATTTCCAATTGATTTCATCTTCTGCCTTATTATAAAAAGTTAGCTACTCAGTACACAGCGTCAGGTTTCCAGCAACTGTTCCCGGCGTTGCTCTAGCTCCTGCATCCATGCAGTCGTGAATATTGATTTCATTCATGTCTTTTTCTCAATCCACATACTACCGAGTACGGCAATTGACAGATTAAGAACCAGACCAAATAAACCTGGATGGAAACCATATATCTTGCCATTCTGAACAAAATCAAATCCACCAAAAGCAAGTCCTAAAGAAACAACAATCCCGATAATAAGTCCAATAAATGTGGGCAATGCTTTCAGCTTTTGCCAATGAATACTGATCATAAACGCCGGCACGAGTTGTATTAATAAATCAAACTTCCTATCAAGCAACTTTATTAACGAAGCTTTGTCACTCAAATAAATAGCAAGCCATACCAAAAAGATAATCAAACACCAGGAAAATATTTTACCCATTAACGTTAGCCTTGCTTCGCTGGCATTTTCATCCACAAAGCGACCGTAAATATCTTTACTTAACATTGAGGAAATCGAAAGCAGTGCTGAGTCCGCCGTAGACATCATCGCAGCGAGTATTGCGGCATAAAGAACAACAACTAACCAATAACCTAATACCGAATTTTGTTGTACCAGCATCATAATTTTTGCCAATACTTGATCTGAAGCGGCACCTTCTAGTCCGGGCACATAAGCAATCGCATAGATACCGGTAATAACAGCAATCAAGGTTGTTAATAATGGAGCGAAAGCCATGAAAGCAAGTCCATGTCGTAACACTTTTTCTGAACGTGCTGCATAAATTCGTTGTATAGCTTGCGGGTATAAGGTCGAACCGAGTCCAACAATAATAATATAGCTTAACCATTCCCTGAGTCGGTTTGCATCAGGTACATTCACCTTTGCCATATCTTGTGACTGTTGAATAGTTATTGTTGCTTCAGATATCGAACCAAATTGTTTATAGACAATGTATAACAAAATACTAAACCCGATCATCAAAACCACGCCTTGAATGGCATCCGTCCAGGCAACGGCACGTATACCACCTAAAGTTCCATAAATAACCATGATCAATGTCAGTAATATAACGCCTTGTTGATAAGCTGTTGCTGGATCGGCTGTCGATAAACCTTGCATCGCCCTACCCATTGCCATTAACTGAGCGAGAAGATAGTTACTTAAAACAACAATCATAATGATTGTCGCAACGATATTAATCCAGTTTGAATTAAAACGATGTTGAAGGTAATCCGTAGGCGTTATGTAATTAAACTTTCTTGCTCGTGCATAGAGTTGTGGCGCATAAATTAAATAACACGCAACGATTGCTGTCATAAAATGAATACTCATAATCCAGGCATAACCGATACGATAGGTTTTACCTGAGTATCCAAACAAAGTGTTACCGCTATATTGTGTGGCGTATAAGGTAAGAAAGATAACGATTAAACCAAAACCGTTTCCGGCAAGATAAAAGTCTTTGAGTGTGTTTTCCTTTCTGGCGCGATAACCTAAAAGACCAACCAGTATTAACGAGCCAAGATAGATACTGATAAATAACCAGGCTCTTTGATCAAACACCTGCATACTATTCATTTGACTCTTCTTCTGTTTCCTCTTCTATTTTCCACGGATAACGCAATAAGAGAAACGCAGTAAAAACAGAGGCACAGACTGATACAACAATGGCCACAAACACCCAAGCAGGAAAACCAAATAAAATCACATCGCTAGTTTTAGGCCAATACCAAGGGATACCTATAACGACTAATAAAGAGTAGACAAGAAGTATCCAGTATTGTCGCTTCATAACAAATTCAATAATGAACTTATTTTAGGTTTTCTTTTAGTGATAAATATTCGGGTAATCCGAGAATATCTTTTATTTCATCGAACCCGACCATTTTATCTTCAAGATTTTTTGTATGGCCGTCACGTTTAAACACTTCAGCCATTTCGCGCATGATATGTGCTGTTAATAATACCGAATCAATCGGTGCGACCATGATCTTGAAACCCATATCTTCAAGTTCATCAGCACTTAATATAGGTGTTTTACCCAAAGCAAGCATGTTTACAAATTTGGGATACTCAACGCGTTTACAAATCTCTTCCAACTCATCAATAGACAATGGTGCTTCAATAAAAGCAATATCAGCTCCGGCATCACAATAGCGATTAACACGATCAATAGCATCATCAAGGCCATCTGTTTCGCGCGAATCGGTACGTGCGATAAAGAAAAAGTCTGGATCATTTCGTTCAGCGACAGCGGCCTTAAACTTCATCACCATCTCATCTGCCGGAATCACTTCTTTACCGCCAAAATGTCCGCAACGTTTAGGAAAAATTTGATCTTCTAGAATAATCCCTGCCGCCCCTGCCCCTTCAAACTCATTAACACAGCGCATGACATTATGTAGATCAC
>JBMZNW010000081.1:0-8465 GCA_049619915.1 Gammaproteobacteria bacterium | reverse complement strand
CATAAATATATTTGAAGTGGTATTATTGCCATCCGATTTTAGCCGGAATAGCTCAGTTGGTAGAGCAACGCATTCGTAACGCGTAGGTCGGAGGTTCGATCCCTCTTTCCGGCACCATAAATAAAAAAGCCCCTCATAGAGGGGCTTTAATTTTTTCAAATACTCGTCGTACTAATTAGAACTCAGCTTTTACACCTATAAAGCCACTAAGCGGTGCGCCTACACCCACAAAACGCGCATCACTAAAACTATCAAAACCAGGTACTTCATCAGGCTCACCAAGTAGGCCAAAGCTTTCATATTCCTGATCAAATAAGTTGTCGACGCGAGCGAACACTTTGAATGTCTTGTTAATTTGATAATTAGCACGGATATTAACCGTTGCGTATCCGTCCAATCGGCCTAATTGATTCGATTCATCGCCACGAACAAAAACGCCAGACTTGTAGAGCATGTCACCACCGACACTGAAGCGAGGAGTAATACTGTAATCACCACCAAGCTGTAAAGTGTGATCAGGTATATTGGGGATACTGTCACCTTTTTGAACTTGTATCCTGCCTTCACCGTCAGCAAACTGGTTATTTTCACTATTTACGAAGAGGTTTGATTCAAACGTAGCTCTAAGAAAGCTATAGTTTAAAAACCAGTCTAATTTTTGTACTTGACCGTTTAATGCGAGTTCCATACCGAGACGTTCGGTTTTGCTTACATTATCAAAAAAACCCTGATTCCCTGTTGCGCCACCAGTGGTTTGGAAAATAATGTCATCTTCATTTTCAGTAAAGTAACCGCCAAGACTAAAGCCGACATTGCCTAGTATAGCAATGTTGGTAAACGTGCCTCGTACACCACCTTCAAGACTTTTAGAGACAACTTGATCAAGCCGTTTGGCAAGCTACAAGGTGCCGTTTCATCAGCACAAGCTAGTTCAATCGCCGTTGGTGCACGAGATGACTCTGAGTAACTTGCATAGGTCGTCAACCCAGGTTGTACAGCATAAGTAATACCAACAGCAGGATTGAAACGGTTGAATTCATGTTCACCCGTTAAACGTGGTCGCGCTTCAGTAAAACCACGACCGCCAGCATCATTTAATTCGACGTCAGTGTGATTCCAACGACCAGAAAATGTGAAATCGAGTTTGTCGTTAAGCGAAATTGTGTCAGTGAAATATAAAGAAATTGTAAACGTTTCTGCATCTATGGCAGTGCCTTCTTCAGGAACAAATATTCCTGTGCCAGCGGTACTGCGATCTGCATTAAGTTCAGCTAGCTCTTGACTAGAGTTGAATACCACATCGCCATAAGTATAACCGGCACCAACGATTAACTGGTTTTGTTTGCCGAATAAATTACCAAGGTAAACGTTCTGAAGGTTTAAACCATAGTATTCTTGCTCACGGTCGCTGCGGTTTTGCAGGCCATTAAAATCATCAGGCTCAAAGCCATTAGCATCAGAAATTTCAACACCATTTTGGTTTTCAACGATTTCAAAATCGATATCAGCAGCATTTAATTGTGCGGTAGTTACACCTACATCACAATCAAGACCAGCATCTTCAACATCATCTTCATCAATCTCAGCCAACACTTCCGCGCCATCAATGGTACATTCTTCAAATTCTGTTCCATCACCATTAAATGTATCGGTCTCGTTTCGACGATAGAACGCATTACCTGCAACTTGCCAGGTATTACTCAACCAATGTTCGCCCTGAGCTTGAATCATGATCATTTCGTTAATGGTTTGGTCAGGCGAAGTAAAGATAGCCTCGTAATCCTGATTAGCCAATTCGATTGGAATTGCACCATTACCGATTAAATCGTTATCGGCATAGTTAATGTTTAAGTCTAATGATGTGGTCGTGCCATTTCTGTAACTTAAAGCACCGAATAGATTGAGTGAGTCTGAAGGAGAGGCATCACGCCAGCCTTCTTCATCTAAATATTGCACCATACCGTAATAACCAAACTTGCCGTTATTACCGCCACTCTCTGCTGTTAATACAACACGTTCTTGAGGGAACCCGCCATGCACTTCAAAACTATGACCTTGGAAATTAAAACCATTCTTGGTTTCGATACTGATCGCGCCGCCTAAAGTATTTAAACCGAATACTGGATTAGCGCCGCCGACCAGATTCATAGAATGAATCGAGCCTTCAGGGATTAAGTCCCAGTTAACGGTGTCGCCGAATACTTCGTTAACACGGACACCGTTTTGATAAATAGCGACACCTTGAGGTAAACCAAGTAAAGGAGAAGCTGTATAACCTCGGTATTGGATGTCTGGTTGTAGTGGATTATTTTGAGCATCATTGGCTATGACGCTGCTAAAATTGCGAGTCATCAAATCAGTGATATCTAGACTCGTTGTTCTTTCGAAATCATCTGATGAAGCAGATTGTACATTATAAGGAATTTTTTCTTTTGGTAAGCCAACACCTAAAACTGGTGTGACCCCAATAACCTCCAAAGTTTCCTGTGCCTGAATATCTTCTTCTGCGATACTGACTTGTGAAAAGCTTAATGCAAAAGCAGATGCTGTATAGGCTGCAATGCGACGTGCAGACATAATTCTCTTCCTCTCTCTAATGATATTTTTAAAATTTTAATTAGGCTGAGGAGATTAACGGCATATATGCCTGAATTGAAGCGAGTTTTGCGGAAATGTTATAGGAAAAATTCCCGAAATGTACTGGAAGCTTTAATTAGATGTGTGCTTCTAGTATTTCTCTTTCTTCTTCACTAATTTTGGCATTTTGTAGCCGGTTTTTAACCATATTACTATCAATATGCCCGGCTTTAATTAAGTCTTCTTTCTCTTCAGGTGAGAGCGTATCCATAAAAAATAGATTACTAGGCGGATGGTAACCGGCATCAATAATAACGTTTGCTTCATTCGCCATTAGGCGGTATTTGCCAATATTTTTATTCAGTCGTTCATCAGCAAATTGTTTGTCTGCTATGCCAGACGTGTATATGGAATGAATCTCCATTCTGTAGCTAATGATATGCCCTGGATCGCCTGTCTTCTCAATATTCGCTTCTATATGTTCCAGTCGGGGGAGTAATAATTCGCGAAGTGCATCAAGTATTTCCTGATCTTCGAGCCGCGCTGAATAAATATCGAGAATATTGTCGATATCTAATTGTGCATAGGTATCCGTCGTAAATAGCTCATTCATTCTGTAATTAAGTAACTTGAACGAACGAAATCCCAGTTGTTGCTGAATATCGGTTAAATCACGAATATGTTTGTTAAAACCAATCGCGCAGACCAGTTGTGTATGATTTAAGCCAAGTTGCATTGCAACCATATTAATCTTTTTGATGAAGTCGGTTTCATCACCTGTACTGGTTTGATAAAAATACCGAACCAGTTCGTCATCCGAGGCTGTTAATAATTCTGTAAAGCTTGGCATAATCGTTTGAGTGTAACTAGTTATCCCTATTAAGTTTCAGGTGATCATACAAGATTTTTTTCTCAACATCTGTAATGTTTGCATCGCTTAATCGTGCTTCGATTAATTCTCTTGGAATCAAACCTTTGTCAAGTAACTTTCTTTTTTCCTGCGGCAATATTGTTTCACGAAAAAAAACATCACCTGCCGGAATAATTTTATTCTCTACGATTAATGTGACCTCATTAAGAAGCGCTCGAAAACCACTGTCTGATTTATCCAGTCGTGTTTCTACAAAATCAATCCCGACTATTTCATCTGAATAAATTGCGCGCATTTCTTCTTTGTATTTTTCAATAATGAGCGAGTTAACTGTCTCTTCAATTCTTTTCTCTATGGTTTCCAGCCTGTTCGCCAACAAGTATTCCATGATTTGTTTGCTTTTCAAATCATCTTTCATATTCGAATAAACAGATAAGATGTTATCCAGCGTCAGGAGTTTATAAATATCCGTTGTAAAGAATTCATTTCGAAGGTTTATTAAATTATCGTAATTTTCAAAACCTAAAATAGCGGGTAATTCAGGCAAGCTTGTAAGCGTTTTATTAAACCCGACTGCACAGACGAGTTGTGCTTCTCGTAGTTTTAAATCGATGGCAATCATTTCAGTTCTGTCTTCGCCAATCTTATTGGCGTTACCATACTTGTAAAACAGTTGTAGAAGTTCTACGTCAGAGAAGCGTAAAATTTCTTTAAACGAGGCCATGATTAATACTTTCCCCGTTCAAGTTCTTATCGCAACAGCCCTTGAAGAATGCCCGTATTGCGAACCCAAGGTTTGGTATTTTGTACTGCCTTTGGTAATTCGCTAACAGCCATTTCTGCTTTCTGATAAGTATCATAAAGCCCATAAATAGCAGTATAACGGGTTATGCCATTTACAATAACTTCTATATAACCGGCATTAGAGCCTAAGCCTGATGATTGAATATATTTAACGATATCTTTCTCATTGACAACACTGCCGAGCTGTATTGTGTAGTTATCAGCGGCTTGTTGACGAAGCCATTGACTTAAGTTGAGTTCATTAACCGAAGCAGGGGGAGTTGTTGCAACCGGTTCGGTGGTATTATTTTCTATAACAGTCTCTTCAGAAATAGTTTTTGTACTTTTTTCTTCAGCAACAGAAACAGTTTCTTGTTTAGGCAAGGTTTTTAATTTTTCTTTCGCTTCTTGCAAGCCCTGATTTGCCGCAAGTTGATACCATTCTCTAGCTTTATTTAAATCTTTCGCCAGACCATAACCATTTTCGTTAAAAACGCCGAGATTAAATTGCGCTTGCGCAACGTTTTGCTCTGCTGCTTTATTAAACCATTTTAAAGCAGTGGCATAACTTTTTTCCTTACTTTGGCCAAAGGCATACATTACTGCCAGACTATATTGTGCATTGCCATGACCTTGTTCAGCTGCCGCCTCAAATAATTTTGCCGCTTTAACATAATCTTTTTCTATGCCGATACCACGGTAGTACATCAGGCCAAGATTAAATTGCGAATCTGCAATACCAGCATTGGCCGACATTTCCCACCATCGTGCCGCTTCATCATAGTTCTGCTCTACACCTTGTCCCTGAAAATACTTAACGCCCATATCATGCTGAACTAATGGCACACCTTGCTCAGCAGCCATCAAGTACCATTTAATCGATTCTGACGCGCTTTTTTCTACACCATGACCATAGTCATACATTAAGCCCAAGGTAATTTGAGCTTGTGCATTACCGTTTTCTGCTAGTGGTTTTAGAATTTCCAGAGCAAGCTCGTAATCTTGAGCTAAATATGCTTTTTTGCCTTCTTCATAGGTCGCAGCAAAACTTGAAGAAGTAACGAAAAAAAGCAGGATGAAAAAATATTTAGATATATTCATCCATGAATGTTTTATTTTAGGAAACCAGCCTAAATTTTTGTTCATATTATTTGGTATCACGTAGTTTATAAAATTAGGCGTATTCTACGCCATTGCTTTGGCAAGCGTGAATATTTCTTCAGCATCAAATAATTGGTCATTACTTTCAAACAGTTTTTTAATACAAGCTTTGTGTAATGCCAGCTTTAATGTACCAAAACCAATAGCACCCCAGATGATTTTACCATTTCGGTTTTCTCCTTTGTCCATCATGTCGGTACCACCTATGCCAACAGGGGGTGTTGCATTTGCATCAGCCATTAATTCAATAATGTCATTATTTTCCCAATGTTCCTGTTTTAATAACTCAATACCTGCGGCACCCGTAGCGAAAACAAGTTGAGCATCTTCAATTAACTTCGCTCGGGCATCATTATCTGCTGCTTCAACTGGTTTAATATTAACATCAAAATTTCCTTTAATACTTGCACAAACTTGTTCAGCATGAGCCATTTGACGTGAACTAATCACAACTTCATTAGCACCTTCTTTAGCCAGCATGATAGCTGCGCGTTGCCCCACTGGTCCTGTGCCTGCCAAAACAACTGCTTTTTTACCTTGTATTTCGCCACTACTGAGTAATTTTGCAACGCCTGCCGCTGCGGTTGTATTACTACCGTTACTATCAAGCATAACGGAAACTCTGAAGTCATAGAAAAACTGCTCTTGTACTGCTTTAAATAGTTTTTCACCAGCACTCATATCGCTACCGCCAATAAAAATAGCCGTATTTTTCTTTTCTTTGGGCGCACGGGTAAAAATAGTACCTTCAACCAGTGGTGTGACGTTTTCAGGCGAGACATTAGCATGTCCAATCACATGATCTGCACCGCCATCATAAGCTACGACAGTGTCAAAAACAGAAGGGTGATCGTCGGTATCAAGTTGGAAAAGTAGCTTTTTCATATGGTTTCTTCCTCTAGTATATTATTGTGATTATAAGATAAATTTATAAAAATCAATTATTTATATAGAAGCGAACACATTTTCTATGAATGCTTTGTTCAAACGAATTATAACGTATTTGATGACCTCTTAAGCGACAAGGAGTAAGTTTAATAGTGACAAAATATAGGTAATGAAAATTATCGGTTTGATGATTTCTAATAATAATTAATAACAGTTATGTAAATGCCAACGAGGAAGAAAAAATGATTAAAGATATGACGATTCAGGTTTTTCTGGATGAATTGGCCGGAAAGACATCGACACCGGGTGGTGGTGCGGCAGCTGCCATTTCAGGTGCCATGGGTGCAGCGCTTATTAGTATGGTTGCGAATTTTACTATTGGTAAGAAAGGCTACGAAAACATAGAAGATGAATCTAAACAGATTTTGGATAAGTCGGAAAAGTTACGATCAAATTTAACCGAGGCAATTAATGACGATGTAAGAGTATTTAATCGTGTTATGGCTGCATACGGCATGCCTAAAGAAACTGACAAAGAAAAAAAAGCACGTTCTACAGAAATTCAAGCCGCTCTTAAAGAAGCGACTGATGTACCGCTTGAATGCGCAAAGTTATGCCGTGAAGTTATCAATCTTAGTCAGCCGATAGCAGATAAGGGCAATAACAATGTTATCAGTGATGCCGGCGTTGCAGTATTAGCCGGTTATGCCGGTCTCAGAAGTGCAGCATTGAATGTTTATATTAATATTGGCGCTATTAAAGATGAAGAATTTGTTTCGGACCGTCGCCAACAGTTAGAAGTATTGTTAGACGGAATGGAAGTTTTGAAAGAAGAAAGTTACGAACTCGTTAAAAGCAAACTATAAAAAAATCTTGCGCGTTAATTTTTTACAGATTTATGCGCATGGAAAAATCAATCGCTTTGACATGCTTGGTTAATGCGCCAATGGAAATATAGTCAACGCCTGTTTCCGCTATTGCTATTATCGTTTGTTTATCAACATTACCCGATGCTTCGAGCTTTGTTTTGCCTTTTGCAATCGATACGGCTTGATTTAATTCTGCAATGGTAAAATTATCCAGCAAAACCTGATCGGGTGCGGATTGCAGTGCTTCTTCCAGTTCCCGTATGGACTCAACTTCAATTTCAACCGGCACCTTTTTTTCTTTAGCAGCCGCTATTGCTTTGCTAATACCGCCCGCAGCCAAAATATGGTTTTCTTTAATTAAAATTTCATCATACAGCCCGATACGGTGGTTCTTGCCACCGCCACAGGCAACAGCATATTTTTGCGCAAGCCGTAAGCCCGGAATCGTTTTACGTGTATCAAGTATTTTCGTCTCCGTATCCTTAATCAAGCTGGCAAAATAGGCCACGGTTGTTGCTGTGCCGGATAATGTTTGTAAGAAATTAATGGCAGTTCGTTCGCCGCTTAATAATGATCTTGCTGAGCCGCTTAAGTGACAGATTTTTTGCTCGGGACTGATGTTATCGCCATCCTTTGCCAGCCACTCAATTTGAACTGATGGCTCAAGTTGATTAAAGGTTTCATCAAACCATTGTTGCCCTGCCAGCGTGGCATGTTCTCGCGTGATTAATGCAGCTGAAGCGATAGTATTTTCAGGAATTAATTCGGCAGTAATATCACCAGCACCAATATCTTCATGTAGAGCCGTTTTGACATTAGCAACGATTTCTTCTTGCTCAACTACCATGATGTGTTTTTACCATTAAAATATTGTCGAGTTTTACTAAAGACTATGGGGCTTAACAATAATAGGGCGATAAGGTTTGGTAGTGCCATTAATCCATTCAATACATCAGCAAACGTCCATACCAGCTCCAGTTTCATTACTGCGCCTATAAATATCGCAACAACCCAGAATAATCGATAAGGTTTAATAATTTTTGTGCCGAATAAATATTCAGCGCTGCGTTCACCGTAATAACTCCAGCCGATTATGGTGGTGAAAGCAAAGAAGATAATGCCAAAACTGACAACATAACCACCATAGCCAAATAGTCCTTCAGAAAAAGCTTGCGATGACATGCTGACACCTTTTAAACCACTGTCCCAGGTGCCGGTCATGATGATGACTAATGCAGTTAGGCTACAAATAATAATGGTATCAATAAAGGTACCAAGCATGGCGACCATGCCTTGTTTAACCGGATCATTGGTTT
>JBMZNW010000080.1:8253-8514 GCA_049619915.1 Gammaproteobacteria bacterium | reverse complement strand
TTTACTAAAAAAATAACCTTGAAGTTGGTCGCAGCTAAGTTTTTCTAATTTTTTTGCTTGCTCAAGTGTTTCGATACCTTCTGCAACGACTTCTATATCCAGTTGATGCGCCAGTTCAATCATAGCGCGAACAACGGCACTTTCGCGCTCGCTGTCAGTAATATTTGTTATAAAGGTTCTATCAATTTTTAATTGTGTGATTGGAAAGTCGCGCAAGTACTCCATTGAAGAATAGCCTGTACCAAAGTCATCAAGAGATAA
>JBMZNW010000080.1:6426-8243 GCA_049619915.1 Gammaproteobacteria bacterium | reverse complement strand
TATTTCAATATTATTTGATATATCTTGCATTAATAGAGATTCAGTTATTTCAAGATCGAGACATTCTGGTTTTAAATCATATTTTTTAATCGTTTGTTCAATTTGCGAAACAAAGTTGTCTTGTTGAAATTGTAATTTTGAAATGTTTATAGCGATAGAAAAATTACTGTGACCACTGTTACACCATTCAGCTGCTTGTCGACACGCTTCATCGAGAATCCAGGCACCAAGTGAGACAATAAAACCGCTGTCTTCAGCTACAGGGATAAAATCGACTGGACTTATCATTCCGTGACCTTCACGATCCCAACGGATTAATGCTTCCATTCCATGCACATGGAAACCTTTACCCGTTACTTTCGGTTGATAATAAACACGAAACTCACCTTTCTCTAAACCTTGTCTCAAACCTGATTCAATATCGAGCCAGTTTTTTTCTGCATCAATTATTTTAGTTATTGTCGGCTGATAACCATGTTTACCTTCTTCAATAAGATGTGCCATAGCAGCACTGGCATTATTTATTAACGCGGATGTTGTTAACGCATCTTCAGGACAAAAACTGGCGCCGATAACAGGATGTAACCAAAACTCACGGCGTCTGACATGCATAGGTTGAGAGACTTCCTCGATTAATAATTCGGCAGCCATCTTAGTGACTTTTTTAATCTCTGCGTCATTATTTGAACGCAATAAAATAGCAAAACCAGTGCCGGAAAACCGATAACACTTGGCGGAGTGAATACCTAAATCAAATTCTAATATGGACGAACTGAGTCTTTGACCAATATCTTTAATGAGTTCGTCCATTGCTTCGACGCCAAGATTTCGCGCAATCATTTCAAAGTTATGAAAACCAACCATTAATATACTGAAAGCGTGTTTTTGTTCTTCTAACCAATTATTACATTCCGCAAGAAAACTTCTTCGATTTGGAATATCGGAAACAGGATCATGGTTTACAAGATATTGAAGTTCTTTTTCAGCTTTTCTTTCGTTGGTGACATCTCTGATATAAACATGACAAACTTTTAAGTCCGGTAATAATTGCATGCTTGCTGCAAGGATATGGTCATTCAATTTGTAATCAAACGTGAGTGAGTTTTTTTCAGATTCACGCACCTTTTCTACGTAATCCTTTATATCAGCAGGAAGAATAGTTTGCAGGTCATCATTAATTTTAGCGGCTAGACGATGCGTAGAAGGGTTCGCATAAATTAATTCACCTTCTAATGATAAACTGTATACACCAATTGGATTCCTTTCAGGAAAATAAGACAGTTTTCTACGTTCAGCATTAGCATGTAATGTTTCACGAATAAAAAAACCAACAGCAAGTGAAACAGCCAATACAACGAAAACAAAGCCGATAACTAATAGCGTCATTTGTCCTAACTGCGTTTCCACACTTTTCTGAGTATTGGAACTCTTTGCACTCACCACATCAAAAAGATGATCCAATGCAGGCACTGCATCCTGACCATGCTCTGATAACTTAACAAGCGACTCTCTCGCTGCGTCCCAATCTATTGATGATGCTTTTAGATTTGCATCAAGGTGATTCAGTTCTTCAGTAAAACCCGCATACGTTTTTTCAAGTATCTGGTACTGTTCATTATTATTAAAAGCCGTTTTTAAATACGAAAACTCTTCTTCCAAATCATCTCTTAAGAGGGAAAGCTTGATTAATATAGGTGTGCGCTCTGTTGTGGCATAGTATTCATAGAGTAGACGTTCATGTTCACTAAGATTCCCACGAACTCTGGAAAGATTATCCAGCGTAAGAATGTCCTGCTCTGTGAACTCTGAAAAAGCAT
>JBMZNW010000080.1:0-6416 GCA_049619915.1 Gammaproteobacteria bacterium | reverse complement strand
TATTGGCAGAGCGGTAGATATTCCAACACAATGCTATTGCCAATAATGCAATAGCAAAATAGAAACACACCGCCATCATTCTGTAGTTCATACTCTAAATCTCATGCTATTCAATTAATCTTGATTAAGATGGGACTACAAAGAGAGTGGCAAGTTCAGTTTACTGAATTTAGACAAATATCCGCTTTTTTTACTTAGAACTGGCAGCTGAACAAGGCGAAGCAGACTGTAAAAAGCATTGATTACAAACGACTATGAAACGATTCATAGTCATATTGCTTTATTAATTTAAAATCTTCTTCTCTATCTAATAAATAAGTTGCTGGCAGATTTATGCCGTTAAACATATTGGCTTTCACGTGCATATAGGCTCCAATATTTTCAAAAACAATTCTGCTTCCTAACTCAAGTGGGCTACTGAAGAAATAATCACCAAACAGATCGCCACTTAAACAACTGCAACCAACCAAACGGTATTCATGTTCACTTTGTTCAATAGTTTGCATGACTTCAGGTTGGTATTGATATTCAAATACTTCGGGCAAGTGATTTATTGTCGTATCGAGAACCGCTATTTTTTTATTCTTGCTATCGATAAGATCGATAACCGTTGCAACAAGATAACCTGCTTCACCGGTAACACCTTTACCCGGTTCAATATAGACAGTGACATTAAATTCATCTTGCAGCCACTTAACCGTATCTTCTAAAGGAGTTAAGTCCGTTTCATTATTTAAATAATAACCGCCTCCGAGGTTTATCCATTTTAAGTTTGGTTTATAAACTGACATCCCTTGCATGACTCGTTCAATACTGCGCTTTAAATCATTAAAGTTATTTGACTCGCAATTATTGTGTATATGCAGCCCTTCTATATCTTGCCAATCAAATTCATCGAGCGAATTAACAAATGAATCAACATTGGCAATCTGTTCAAGTGTGATACCTAGTTTTGAGTCTTGTCGGCAAGGATCATAACGCTCGTCTTTAACAAACGATAATTCCGGATTAATACGAATGCCACAACTTGCATTGGTATTAACTTTCTTTGCGACTCGTTGCCACTGAGATAACGAGTTCAATGTAATAAAGTCACTCTGCGTTATTACATCCTGCCATTCATCATCGCGATAGCCCGGTGTCGTAATATGTATTGTTTGATCATCATCCAGTATTTCTTTTGCCAATTGAACTTCAAACAAAGAACTACAGGAAAAGCCTTTTACATAAGGTTTAATCACTTCCAATAGACCGATGATATTCGCTGACTTAATTGAATATAAAGGCATACAACCAGTTCGTTGATTCAGATCAGCCAGCCTTTCAAGAACAGTAATAATTTGCTCCTGATCATAAACATAAGCTGGTGTGATTAAACCAGTGTTATTGAAAATTGAATTTCTCATGCTATTGTTATTCTTAGTGCATAATTATAATAAAGAGAATAGCTAATGAATTATAAAAAATGCAGTTTACTCGCTATTGCATGTTTTTTTAGTTTGAATATTCATGCTGCTGAAAACAATACCGCAACGCAGATGACGGACGAAAATCGTCAAAAGATTAGCCAAGCTTCTTACGAACATATGAATTGCATGAATGAATATGCAATTACTCAACTTGATACGCAACCTGACATCAGAGTTATTGCTGACCATGCAATGAAAGAATGCGCACCGGTTCTTGAAGATCTCTATAATGTATTAGTTGAAAGTAATTTTGCTCCAGAAGCAAGCAGCCGGTTTGTCAGTAGTATCAGTAATAAATCGGCAAATAAATTACTTTCGAAACTTATGATGTTTATGGCAGGAAGAAACAGTCAGTAAAAGGTTACTGCTTTCTAATATTTCCAAATGTGGGAAAAACAAAAGGCGCAAATTGCTTTAATGCTTCTTGATAAACATTCCGCTTAAAAGAAACCACTTCATCAACAGGGTGCCAAAAATCGACCCATTTCCATAGATCAAATTCCGGTTTGTTTGAATGAGAAAGATTGACACAACTTTCATCGACAACTAGTTTCAGTAAATACCAGATTTGTTTCTGGCCTATACATAAGGGAAAGGTATTGTGGCGAATAAACTTTTTAGGTAACCAATAACGTAACCAATCGTCTGTTGAGCCAATAATTTGAACATGCTCAGCATCAAGCCCGGTTTCTTCCTTTAACTCGCGAAACATGGCTTCCTCAGAGTCTTCGTCTTTTTTGATGCCACCCTGAGGAAACTGCCATGCATTAGCCCCCAAGCGACGGCACCAGAAGACTTTGCCCTCGTCATTGGTGAGCACTATACCGACATTCGCTCGAAAACCTTCAGAGTCAATCACGTTTCAAATCCTAAATACTTTGATTGATTGATTTTCCAACAAATATTGACACAAAACAAGCAAACCGTTTGCCTTATCTGAAATACCTCCTACACTACGCGCTTTTAATAACTACTTAATTTTCAATAACATGAAACTCGCAATATTTGATTTGGATAATACGCTAATCGGTGGAGATAGTGACTGCTTATGGGGTAATTTCCTCAGCGAACAAGGCTACATCGACTCTGACGCCTACAAAAAAGGCCACGAAAGATTTTACGAACAATACACAGCCGGCACGATGAATATTTATGAGTTTCTGGAATTTCAGCTAAAAGTTCTGGCCGATAATGACCGAACACAACTAGAAGAATGGCGAAAATGTTTTGTCGAAGAAAAGATCAAACCGATCATGTTGCCAAAAGCCATCGAATTGATTAATGAGCATCGCGATAAAAATCACGAGTTACTCATTATTACGGCAACCAACCGCTTTATTACCGAACCGATAGCCAATGCATTCAATATCGATAATTTAATTGCCTGTGAACCAGAAATGGTTGATGGACAATACACAGGCAAAGTATCAGGTACACCTTCTTTTAATGAAGGAAAAGTCACACGTTTACAAGAATGGCTAGAAAAGCGTGGACAGGAAGTTGAAGAATCGTGGTTCTACAGTGACTCCCACAACGACATACCATTACTGAAAGAAGTCGATCACGCCATTGCTGTCGATGCCGATGAAAAATTACTCGAAGAAGCGAAAAAACAAAACTGGCCTATTATTAGTTTGAGATAATGTTAATAAGCCAATAAAAATATAAAAGCAGTGTTATAAGCATACCTTATGCAGCAGACTTTTCGTGGAATTCAATTTCTTCTAATACTGCCGCAATATTCTGGCTTTCTACATATAGATCATAAGCTTCTTGCATTCTCAACCATACATCGGGACTATTACCAAGATACTTTCCTAGTCGTAATGCAATGTTTGGCGTAACACTCTTTTGTTCAGACAATATGCCATGAAGCGTCTGCCTCGTTACTTTTATGCCTCTGGCAAATTTAGAGACATTAGACCCCATTGCAGGGATAACATCTTCTCTTAAGATTTCCCCGGGGTGTGTTGGTTTCCTGTTCATTTCATTCACCTCTCTAATGGTAATCTTCAAACTTCACATGGATAGCATCTTCGCCTTCCCAAGCAAAAGTTATGCAGTAGTTTCCATTTACGTGAACACTATATCTTTTCGGTTTTCCTTTTAATCCATGAAAATTAAACCCGGGTATATCCATATCTTCAGGCTTTGTTACGACATTAAGAAAATCAAGGATGCGGATAATTTTTCTTTTATAATCATCACCAATTTTTGGTGATTCACCTGTCTGAAAAAGTTCCTTTAATCCTTTAGTTCTGAAATTCCTAATCATACACAAACTGTAAATAATTAGTTTACATATGTCAACCACCTATTTACACTAATTAGTGGGGAGAGGTAAAGCCGATTTTTAATATTAAAAACTCTTGAATTAACTTAATTTCTAATTCTTGTTAAAAGTAAAACCTACTTAGTAAGCCATCCACAATTAACTAAAATTTTCTCTGCATTTATCAATGCTTCGAGTTCTATATCATTGAGTCCTTCCTCTTCTCCATAAATCGTTTGGTAGTATTCATTTATATGAATGGCAAGCACTATTAACAGAGAAACATGAAGGCCGAACAATTGCCATGACTTCTTCTCATTGAACTGCTGAGCCATAAGCAAGCCGGTTGTACTAGTTTGTGGTTGTGTAGATTCAGAACTAAGTATGGTTGCAAGCATATTGTGAACTGCTTTTTCGTCTATGTCGATGAAGTCACTGTAAAGCTTTGTCAAAGACTTGGGCACGATTACGGCTTTTGAGCCTTCTTTTGTTACTGTTTCAGCTTGCGTCGTTTCTTCTAGAGCTATAATCGTTTCCAGTTCATTATGTATCAATACTGTAGCTTGACTGTAATGGCCTTCGCTGATTGAAGAATCGACAATATTGATGCCTTGAATAAATGATGAAATTAAAGCTGCCTGCTGTTGCAAACCGTGCGCAACTTTGGCGCCTTCACTTTCTCTCCGGCTCAAAACTGTCCCAATGGTACCGACAGCCAACATATGGGCTTTAAGCAACTCGCCAAAATGTTCTGTTGATTGCTCGTGAATTTCGTAACCAGAATCAACTTGCAGTTCTCGCAGTTTGGTTGCGCCAACGAGTAAAGTCTCAACAGCATTTTCATCCATTGTATATACCTCAAAATATAAAAGAGTGTGAGTATAAGAAAAACAAAGACAACATTATACGTCTATACCTTTGTAAATATTTAATGATCTAGTCAATATCCTAAATCTTTTGCCAAATCAATGGTGGGTATTCTAGACTTGTGGCATAAGATTCTGTTTACTCAATGAGTTAATCATTATTAAAATAACAGATAAAGCAAAAGCCGTACTTTTGAGTCAACTGGACGGCAAATTATTTAATAAGAGAGCACATTTATGCCAACATATGTTTACGAAACGATTCCCGAAGAGCCATCTGAAAAACCTTATCGCTTTGAAATTAAGCAAAGCATAACCGAGGATACGCTGACTACTCACCCGGAAACAGGCCGCCCTATTCGCAAGATAATAACAGGCAGCGGCATACTTTCAGAATCAGGTACACAGGAAGCGCCGATGATGGGTGGTAGCTGCTGCGCTGGTAAGACTTCTTGTTGCGGATAACTACGAATAAAAGTTAAAGATAGTCTGTGAAGGCATATATAAAACCTTCACCTATAAAAAAGCCTCTATATATTTCTACATAGAGGCCTTCATAAAAACTGAAGATTAACTTAAAGAATCTTCGCTACTGCATCTCTTTCTTCTTCGAGTTCTTTCTGCGTCGCATCCATTTTCGATTGACTGAATTCATCAATTTCCAAACCTTGTACGATAGAATACTCACCGTCTTTGCAAGTTACTGGAAATGAATACATCAAACCTTCTGGGATGCCATAGCTACCATCGCTTGGGATTCCCATGCTGACCCAATCGCCTTCTGCTGAACCTAATACCCAGTCACGCATATGATCAATCGCGCCATTTGCGGCTGAAGCAGCACTAGAAGCACCACGCGCATCAATAATTTCAGCACCACGTTTCGCTACGCGAGGAATGTATTCATCTTTATACCAGTCAGCATCAACAAGGTCTTTTGCAGCCTTACCTGCAACAGTCGCATTTGAAATATCAGGATATTGGGTTGTTGAATGATTACCCCAAATCGTCATCTTCTTAATATCTGCCACAGTTGAGTCTGTTTTTGCCGCTAACTGTGCCAGTGCACGATTATGATCAAGACGTGTCATTGCCGTAAAGTTGCGAGGATTAAGATCAGGCGCGCTAAGCATAGCAGTATGTGCATTGGTATTTGCAGGGTTACCGACAACCAAGACCTTAACATCACGGCTAGCGTTATCATTTAATGCTTTTCCTTGAACCTTAAAAATACCACCGTTCGCTTCAAGTAAGTCACTACGTTCCATACCCGGTCCGCGTGGTCTAGCACCGACTAATAAAGCATAGTCCGCATCTTTAAATGCAACATTGGGATCATCGGTTTGAACAAAACCAACGCATAAAGGAAACGCACAATCTTCAATTTCCATCACAACACCTTGCAGTGCTTTCAATGCTGGCGTTACTTCTAATAATTGCAAAATAACAGGTTGATCAGGACCCAACATTTGGCCTGAAGCGATGCGAAACAACAGCGAATAACCTATTTGCCCAGCAGCACCGGTTACCGCAACTCGTACGGGTGATTTCATTTATTACTTCTCCTTAGATATTTCTTATTATTTACTATAGTCGTTACTTAGCCACGTTTATCCATTGGCACATAGTCGCGGGTTTCGCTACCAATATAAAGCTGTCTCGGACGACCAATTCGGAATTCAGGATCTTTCATCATTTCCAACCACTGAGCAATCCAACCCGCCGAACGTGCTAATGCAAACATAACTGTATACATTGATGTTGGGATGCGTAGTGCTTTAAGAATGATGCCTGAATAGAAATCAACGT
>JBMZNW010000079.1:301-8522 GCA_049619915.1 Gammaproteobacteria bacterium | reverse complement strand
TGGATAATCTTAAAGTCTCATTAAATTATTCGGCGGAAAATAGCGTATCTCGCTATAAGCTGAACTACAAAGTAATTAAGAGTGATGAGGGGAATTATTTAAAAATCACAACAAATGATGTTATCCGTGAACCTATTATCGAATTTACTCTGGATATAGGCTGGTCTGATGGTCATGTTGTGCGTGAATATTCATTTTTAATTGATCCGCCGTCTAACTGATAAAAAGGAACAAGAAGTAACAATGAAACGATTACTATATTTTGTCTTATTAGCTTTAACGCCAGCATTAGCTACTGCATTTGGCTTAGGCAATCTTGATTTAAATTCAGCATTAAATGAGCCGCTTGATGGAAGAATCCAGCTGCTTTCTCCTACAGCAGATGAGCTTGATTCGCTAAAAATTTCATTAGCCGATAGCGATGCTTTTGCCAGAGCCAAAATAGATCGTCCTTTTATACTGAGTAAATTAAGATTTGATCTACGTCGTTCAGATAATGACGGGCCAGATTATATTCGTGTTTATAGTCAAGAACCGATACGCGAACCTTTTTTAAATTTCCTTATTGAAGTCAGTTGGTCTAACGGCAGATTGTTCCGTGAATATACGGTTTTACTAGATCCACCTTTATATGATCCGAATGTACGTTCTGCTGAGTTTGCTCAAGCGCCTGAAGCCAAGACTGAATCCAGTACTCCTGTAACAGTAGCTGAGCCTGAGCCAGCTGTTACTGATAATGAGGCAATAGCTCCTAGCAGTCCAACTAATACAGCCGATGTAAGTTATAGCGGTGGCGATTACGGGCCTACTTCAAGTTCAGATACGTTGTGGTCTATCGCATCAGAAATGAGACCTGATAGTTCTATCAGCGTTAATAAAATGATGATGGCGTTGTTAAGAGCAAACCCTGATGCATTTATCGATGGCAATATTAATGGTTTAAAACGCGGACAAATTCTGCGTATGCCGAATGAAAGTGAGATAAATGCACTTAGCAATGCCGAAGCATTAGAAGAAGCGCAATCACAATACAGCGCATGGGGTGACATAAGAGAGAATCTGTCCAGTAATGTTAGTGAGCGTCCAGAAGTTAGTTCTAGCACTGAAATTGAAGTAGTAGAAACTAAAGTCGTTGAAGAAGAAACGGTTGATGCTGAGTTAAAGCTTGTTTCAGCCGATGACTCTGGAGAAGCAAGCGATCAGGTTTCCAGTGTTGATTCCGGTACCGGTGAAGAAATGATCTTGGCACAGGAAACTATTCAAGTATTAACACAGGAGAATCTTGATCTCAAAGACAGGGTTCAGGAATCTGAAGCATTACTTTCTGATCTTAAACGTTTGCTATCTCTTAAAGATGATGAGCTAGCCGCACTACAGGAACAAATAGTGGCTGCGCAAGCTGGTGAAGAAGTTATCGCTGAAACTGAGGAAACAGCAACTGATATTGAAGAAGCAATATTAGCGGAAGTTGAAGGAGAAGCAGTAACTGATATTGAAGAAGAAATATTAGCAGAAGACGAAGTAGCTGAAACTGAAGAAGAAATAGTGGCTGAAGCTGATGCTGAGGAAGAAATAGAAGTAATTGAAACTGAGCCTGAACCCGCATCAACAGGTGCAATGGGAATGGTTGAGCAATATTTGGGACCGGTAAAAGATATCTTGTTTGGCAACCCAGTGATTGGAATGGCTATCGCTGGTGTGATTCTACTATTGATCATTATTGTTGTGATAATGAAATTCAGAAAACCAAAAGTAGAAGTAGATGAGGACGAAACAATCAAGGTCGATGCGATGCCCGAAGGCGCTTTTCCTGATTTTGATTCAGGTGATATGGGAAATACAGGTGAGGAAAGTGCCGTTGATGAAGAAGCTGAAACAGTATTACCAGATAGTGAAGATGAAACAGTTACGCCGCCGGATACAAATGATGTAGCTGATTCGGATCTTGATGAAGCAGCAGCAGCCCAATCTGTAGAAGAAGCGCCTGCAATAGATCAAATTGAAGAAGAGGAAGAGGATCCTTTACAGGAAGTAAATACCTATCTGGCATTTGAACAATTTGACCAGGCTGAAGAGTTTGTTAGAAATGTTATTAATGATAGTCCTGATAACCCTGAGTATCACACAAAACTTCTGGAAGTATTTTATACCTCTGGCGACAAGAAGAGTTATGAAGAAGAAGCGAAAGTATTGCATGACTTGGTAGGTGGCGAAGGTGAATATTGGAATATGGCTACCGCGATGTGGTCAGAAATGTCACCAAACCGTGCTTTATTTGAAGCAGGAGAAGATGACGAAGATGATACGGCTGACAATACTAGTGGTGGGTTTGTTGACGTAACAGCAGATGAAGAAGCTGGTGATGATACCGGTGGTCTGGATTTTGATATTGGCGGTACAGAAGAAGCTGCTACAGAAGAAGCATCGGCAGCAGAAGAGATGCTTGATATTACTGGAGCCAGTAGTGAAGAAGTACTTGATATGACGGCTGCTGAAGAAGCGGAAGATTTACTTGATGTAACAGCAGCAGTGAATATAGATGACGAAATTAATTCGGAAGCTGAAACACTTCAAGCTAATGATAGTGACGATATATTAGATATTTCTGGTGCCGGTGCCGAAAATTTACTTGATAATACTTCGGAAGAAGACTCTCTAAGTGATGATTTACTCGATGTGACTGCGGCTGCTAACCTTGATCTTGATTCAGAAGAGGATTTACTCGATGTGACCGCCGCAACAAGTGCTGGTGCAGATAGTTCTGATTTGCTCGATCTTGATACGGGCGATGTAGAACTTGATATAACGGCAGACAATTCAATCGATTCTGAAGCTGAAACAAATGAAATAGAGTTTGATATTACTGCTGAGGACGATGCTGCTGTTGATATAGATGCGTCTGCTACAGAAGAATTATCTGCTGAAAGTTCTGACGATAGTAATGTGCTTGATTTTGACATGACAGCAGCTGATAACGATAGTAATGAATTAGAACTTGATATTGGTGCAATTGATTCTGAAGCTGAAACAAATGAAATACAGTTAGATATACCCGATTCTTCTGATGAAGAACCTGCTTTGGAAGTTGCTCTAGATGAGCCAGAAGAAGCGATTCGACTTGATGTTGAAGAATCAAGTGATGAAATGTCTTTAGATATGGACTTAAGCATTGCTGAGCCTGAAGCCGGAGCAGACGAAATAGAGTTAGATATCCCTGTTTCTTCTGACGAAGAACCTGCTTTGGAAATTGACATAGAAGATAGTGCTACAGAAGATGATCTGTCTCTCGAGATAGATTTTGACGATGACTCAACAACGGAAAAAGCTTCAAGTGGCGTAGACGAAGGCATCGAACTTGATCTTTCTATTGGTGAAGATGAACCAGAAGCTGAAGTAGCTGCAACAGAGGAAGATAATGCCGGAGATAACCTTGGTATAGACCTTGATTTTACTCTCGATGATGATTCATCGGAAACAGCAGAAGAATCGAGTCTGGATCTGGATGGTACCGTTGAACTCCCGAAAAATGCGCTTTCATTAGATGAAGCTGACGACGACGACGATGAAGGGGACCCTACTGTCTTTGTTCCAAGAGCAGCACAGCCTGATGAACAGAGCTCTGAAGATGAAATTGCCACGAAACTTGATCTGGCTAAAGCTTATGTTGAACTAGGTGATAAAGATAGTGCCAAAACGATTCTTGATGAAGTCATGGCGGATGGCAATGACGAACAACGTAAACAAGCAGAAGATCTTTTAGGCCAAGTTTAATTTCTGTACGGAACTAATTGGAACCTATTTCTTTTAGTGAATGAGTTTCGAATTAGTTTTGCGAAAGCAGCCAGAATTAAGTCATGAGAATTGCGCTGGGCATCGAATATGCAGGTCATGCTTATTATGGCTGGCAGAGGCAAGATATCTCACCTACTGTTCAAGAAGTTTTAGAGTCTGCCTTATCTGACGTTGCGAATGAACCCATCCAAGTTGTTTGTGCCGGTAGAACTGATACTGGCGTGCATGCACTTCAACAAGTTGTTCACTTTGAAACAACATCACAACGTGAAATTAAAGCCTGGCAATTAGGCACAAATACCAAATTACCTAAAGATGTTGCGGTGACATGGGCATTGCATGTTGATGATGATTTTCATGCCAGATTTAGTGCACAAAACAGGACTTATCAATATTTAATATTAAATCGTCGGGCACGTCCTGCTGTCTATAACGGCTTGGTAACCTGGGAATATCAGCCGCTTGATTACGAAAGGATGCAGAAAGCTTCAAAAGCGTTACTTGGTGAGAATGACTTTACCTCATTTAGGGCAGCAGCTTGCCAGGCAAAATCTCCGATAAGAACAATACATCAATTAGAAATTAATAAGTCGGGTGACTGGTTCTTGATTACAATCTGTGCAAATGCATTTTTACATCATATGGTCAGGAATATAGCCGGTGTCTTAATGACAATAGGTAAAGGTAAGAAAGAAGTAAATTGGGTTGAAGAAGTCTTACATGCGAAAGATAGAACGGCTGGCGGTGTTACAGCGCCACCGTATGGCTTATATTTGGCTGATATTAAATATCCAAACAAGTATATAATCCCTAAACCTGATACATTGATTGATAAGTTTGATATAAAAAAATGAGTCGAACACGAATAAAAATCTGTGGCATAACCAGAATTGAAGATGCTGAAACGGCGATTTTAGCTGGTGCAGATGCTATAGGCTTTGTTTTTTACGAAAAGAGTCCACGATATATATCGATCAATGATGCTGAAGATATCGCTAAAAATTGTGCGCCATTTATAAACTTTGTTGGCTTATTTGTCGATGCTGATGAAAGTTATGTAAAAGAAGTATTAGATCGAGTTGCAATTGGGACATTGCAATTTCATGGACAAGAGTCTGAACAGACTTGCGCAAGCTTTAATAAACCGTATATTAAAGCCATCCGTATGACTAAAGAGATAGATTTAGTTGAAGAGTGCCAGCGTTATAATTCTGCTGCAGGTTTATTACTCGACACTTATGTGAAAGATGTACCCGGAGGTACAGGTATGGCTTTTAATTGGGATCTGATTCCAAGTGAATTAGAAAAACCTATCATACTTGCCGGCGGCCTGGATGAAACAAACGTTAAGGAAGCAATTCATCGAGTACAACCTTATGCTGTTGATGTCAGTGGCGGAGTAGAAAAAGAAAAAGGAATTAAAGATCCTGTGAAAATTAAAAACTTTATTAGTGAGGCGATGCATGCCTGAAGTGATGAAAAAAACAGATATTGAATCGTATAAATCTATGCCCGATAAACGTGGACACTTTGGTGTTTATGGTGGTCGCTTTGTCTCAGAAACTCTGATGGGACCACTGGAAGAACTTGAAGAGGCGTACAATAAGTTTAGTAAGGATCCGGATTTTATTGCGGAATACGAACATGATTTAAAACATTTTGTTGGTCGACCTTCACCGCTTTACCATGCCGAACGTTGGAGTAAAGAACTGGGCGGTGCGCAAGTTTATTTAAAACGTGAAGACTTAAATCATACCGGTGCGCATAAGGTGAATAATACGGTTGGTCAGGCCTTATTAGCAAAAAGAATGGGTAAACGCCGTGTCATTGCTGAAACAGGTGCAGGCCAACACGGTGTTGCTTCTGCCACTGTCGCCGCACGCTACGGTATGGAATGCATTGTTTATATGGGTGCAGAAGATATTAAAAGACAAGCGATTAATGTTTACCGTATGAAATTACTTGGTGCGACGGTTGTTTCAGTCGAAGCAGGTTCAAAAACATTGAAAGATGCCTTGAATGAAGCAATGCGAGATTGGGTGACAAATGTTGATGATACTTTTTATATTATCGGCACAGTTGCCGGCCCTCATCCTTATCCGACGATGGTGCGTGATTTTAATGCCATTGTTGGTCGTGAAGCACGACAACAATGTCTAGACCAAGTGGGCAGACTGCCTGATTCATTAGTCGCTTGTGTCGGTGGTGGTTCTAATGCAATCGGTTTGTTTCATCCTTTTCTTGATGACAAAGAGGTCGAAATTTTTGGTGTTGAAGCAGCCGGTGATGGTGTTGAAACAGGTAGGCATGCTGCGCCTTTAAATGCGGGTAAACCGGGTGTTTTACATGGTAACCGTACATACCTGATGGAAAATGAATACGGTCAAATTATCGAGACACACTCAATTTCAGCAGGTCTTGATTATCCCGGTGTTGGCCCTGAGCACTCCTGGTTGAAGGATACAGGCCGAGCCAATTATGTTTCTGTAACGGATGATGAAGCCTTAAAAGCATTTCATGACTTAACAAAAATTGAAGGCATTATTCCGGCATTGGAATCTAGTCATGCACTGGCGTACACTAGTAAAATAGCGCCTAAAATGGATAAAGATGCCATTATTATCACTAATTTATCAGGCCGTGGTGATAAAGACATTCATACAGTCGCAGCGCGAGAAGGTATAACTGTTTGATAAGAATCTATTTCTAAGGATTCAAGTTATGAATAATAGAGAACGTTTGATGGACATAATGAATGAGTATGAACTTGATCGCATGGCTGTGGCAGAAATGGTCAAAGTAAAACGTGATGAAGTGGACCATTGGTTATTATCAAATGAATCTAAGAATCATAAAGAAGTACCCGATATGGCGATTGAATTGCTTGAATTGAAAATAAGCATTAAAAAATAAACCATATTTTATCTGTGTTCCCTAAATATTATTTCCCAAATATTCAGTAATTAACAAAATGAGTAGAATTAAAGCGTGTTTTAGCGCGTTAAAACAACATAATAAAAAAGCACTGATTCCTTTTATTACCGCTGGCGATCCATCGCCAAATCAAACAGTTGGCATTATGCATGAGTTGGTATCATCCGGTGCTGATATTATCGAGCTTGGTGTGCCGTTTTCTGATCCGATGGCAGATGGCCCTGTTATTCAGCGTGCAAGTGAACGTGCTTTGGAAAAAGGCACGAATACTGATGACGTGTTTAATATGGTTGAAGAATTCAGAACAAGCAATGATTCGACACCAGTCATTCTAATGGGCTACCTTAATCCTATCGAAGTGATGGGTTATCAAACGTTTGCCGAAAAAGCTTCAAAAGCCGGTGTTGATGGTTTAATTATTGTTGATCTACCGCCAGAAGAATCTGAGGAATTTAGCAAAGTGATTAAACCTTTTGATTTAGATCATATCTTTCTTATTTCCCCAACAACGCATAGCGAGCGTTTGCAGAAGATTTGTGAAGTTGCTTCAGGCTTCCTGTATTATGTCTCTCTGAAAGGCGTGACGGGCAGTAATCAACTGGATATAGATGGCGTTAGCCAAAAGCTGGCTGAGATTCGTAGCAACACAGACTTACCTGTTGGCGTTGGTTTTGGTATCTCAGATGCTGAAATTGCTGAAGCAGTTGGACGTGTTTGCGATGCTGTAGTGGTCGGTAGTGCATTAGTGCAACGCGTTGCTGATAATGCAGAAGATAGTGAAAAAATGAAAAAAGAAATAACATCATTTATTGGTTCCTTGCGCCATGCACTCGACAAGGCATTGGATAGAACTTAACAGGATATATTTTAAATGAGCTGGTTTGAAAAAATATTACCTTCACGTAGTAAAACAAATGCGAATCGACGCACTGTTCCGGAAGGTGTCTGGACAAAATGTACGCAATGTAATGAGGTGCTTTACCGTGCCGAATTAGAACGCAATATGGAAGTGTGCCCAAAATGTAATCACCATATGCGTATTAGCGCGCGTATCCGTCTAGAGCGATTTCTCGATGATGAAGAAAGTCGTGAAGAAATTGCCAGCGATGTGAAACCTGTCGATATTTTGAAATTTCGCGATAGTAAAAAATATAAAGACAGATTAAATCAGGCGCAAAAAAAGACCGGCGAAGATGATGGCTTGGTAGTCATGTCAGGACGCTTAAAAGGTTTGTCTGTCGTTGCCTGTGCGTTTGAGTTTGACTTTATGGGCGGCTCAATGGGATCAGTTGTTGGTGAAAAATTCATTCGCGCTGTTGATGCTGCCATTGAGAAAAAAGTACCTTTAGTTTGTTTTTCAACCAGTGGTGGCGCGAGAATGCAGGAAGCATTATTTTCATTAATGCAAATGGCAAAAACGGCGTCAGCACTAGCAGTGCTGCGTGAAAATAAACTGCCTTATATTTCTGTACTAACCGATCCAACAATGGGTGGT
>JBMZNW010000079.1:0-291 GCA_049619915.1 Gammaproteobacteria bacterium | reverse complement strand
GTCTCAGCAAGCTTGGCAACATTAGGCGATATTAATATTGCAGAGCCGAATGCGTTAATCGGTTTTGCCGGGCCAAGAGTCATTGAACAAACGGTAAGAGAAACATTACCAGAAGGTTTTCAACGTAGTGAGTTTCTGCTTGAAAACGGTGATATTGATATGATCGTTAATCGAAGTGAATTACGCGATAAAATTGTAAATATTTTATCTATGCTAACGCATAAGAAAACATCTGATTAATTAAAGTTTAAGCATAATGCCGGACAAGATTAAATCATCTTCAAAGACAAG
>JBMZNW010000078.1:5790-8606 GCA_049619915.1 Gammaproteobacteria bacterium | reverse complement strand
AGAACTGTCTTACTAGAGTATTTCGGCTGAAAAACCGTTTTCTTTACAATTTTTTTAGTATTACTACTACATTTTTAAGCCCACGGTATAAGAAAAGAGCTAAAGCAAAATGAAGCTCTGAAATACTGATTAGAAAAGGACGTAGATAGCTATTTTCTGTCACAACTGAGAATATTGCTGCTTACTGTAAAATAGAAGCTCGCCTGAAAAACGTTCTGCATATTTTACAAAGGCTTTATCTAAATCATTGTTTTCAATGTGTTTTACAATCTGTTCTCTATCATTACTTAATTCTTTTGATTTGATTAAAATCAATTTCTTCGCATCTAATTTCGTGGCTAACCATAAGGCAATACTGTCCGAAGTCATATCCCAACTTGACTCAATTTCCGAGTCATCGCCAATTAAGCAATAAGGCAGCCATAGCAAAGGGGATTTTTTGTCTAAATTAGCTTTGATTTGTTCATTATTTCTAATGACTATCAGCGCTGATTTAATCTGTTTTAGGTAGTAACCATACTGACACATTGCCAGTAAGGCCATCTGGTGTGCCGCGATATCATCAAACCGATGTTGCTTTTGTAATTGACGAATTGAGTCAGCAAACTTTCCACCACCGGGAACGATAAGATAATTCGTCTGTTTCGATGCCGATTCAATTTTATCTAAACACAGGGATAATTCAGAAGCCCCCATTAAACTTCCGCCGATCTTTACGACGGTCAAGTTCAAAGAGTTTCCTCGTGCTTAAATAATTTCATCATGCCCGCTGCCTTATGAAAACATTCTTTATATTCTGAATCGACTTCTGAATCCCAAACTATTCCACCGCCAGCATGGAAATAAAGTTTGTTTTCATATTCAACCAACGTCCTGATAGAAATATTACTGTCCATATTGCCGTCAAAGCCAATATAAGCAATTGAACCGCAATATACAGAACGCCGATGTGGCTCCAGTTCTTCAATAATTTCCATTGATCGATATTTAGGTGCACCTGTGATCGAACCACCGGGAAAGCAATCACGTAATAAATCTATTGCATGTTTTTCTTTGCTTAAACGACCTGAAACAGTACTGACCAAGTGGTGTACAGAGGCATACGTTTCCAAAGCAAATAATCTAGGAACGGATACCGAACCTGTTTCACAAGATTTGCTGATATCATTTCTTAATAAATCAACGATCATTAAGTTTTCAGCACGATCTTTTTCACTTTCCAGCAAGGAAGCTGCTAAAGCTTTATCTTCATACGCGAAGTTCGAACGTGGTCGCGTTCCTTTAATCGGTTTTGTTTCAATTTGGTCTCCTGTAACAAGCAAGAAACGTTCTGGCGAAGAACTTAAAACAGAACCGGTTGGAATATGAATATAAGCAGCATAAGGTGCAGGATTAAATTGCCGTAGTTTCAAATATGCAGCCCAACTATTACCATTAAACTCAGCTGAAAAACGTTGCGCCAAGTTAACTTGATAACAATCTCCTTCAAGAATATATTTTTTTATTCGATCAAATGCCTTGGCATAGTCTTGTTTAGACATGTTTGACTCAACATCTGTTTTTATCTGAAATTCTTTTCCACTATCTTCAGATATTGAAGAAAATAAAGTTTGTAGTTCACTCCATTTTTCTTCCGTCTTTTCAAATCGACAATGACTTGCAATCCAACTCCGTCTTTGATGATGATCAATAACAACAGCCCAATCATAAATACCTATTGCCATATCTGGTAGATTAACGTCTTGTTTTGCAACATCAGGTAGTACTTCTATTTTTCTCCCGAGGTCATAAGAAAAATAACCAACGGCACCACCACAAAAAGGCAAGCCACTATAATTTTGCTCTTGTTGTCCGAGATATTTTTTAATTAATAAAAAAGGATCATCGTCAGAACTAGTTTCTTTGTTATTACTTAATTCAGTAATGTGCGTAGCATTACCATGAGTTTCAAAAGTAACCATCGGTCGACCGACAATAATATCGTAACGACCCAAGTCTATTTCTGGGTAAGCACTATCAAGAAACATACTCCAGGGTTCATCTGCAATTTTTGCAAATAATGCAGCAGAATCTCGATGATAAGGTAATTCAGAAACTTTCATTAGCTTAAGGATAACTGTCTATTCAATTGGGCTACAGCAACCGCAGGCGCACAAACATTACATTTATGTTGATATTCTTCATCACTACTACATAAACTACTAAACTCGATACAAGGAATGTTTGCTCTACGCGCAATCTCCTTAATCAAAAACTGACCTGTTCCTGCTGAGACTATCTTTATATCGCTAGTTGGAATGTTTGATAACACTCTTAATAAAGCATTACTAATTAACTGCAATTGCCTTTCACAGAAATATTCGGCAAGTTTATACCAACACTGAATGTCAGTTGAATCATTATTATCCGCACCGATCATTCTTGCTAGACGTTGCACACTACCTTGCTTATCTTTGATTTTCCCATCTGCTGCCTCCATTAAATCATCTTCTTCCTGAATGCAGGATAGAATTCGATAAACATCTGCTGTTGTCGCAAAGTTTTCAGCCGCTATATTTTGCCACTCTCCTTGAAAAGGCGCTTTATTCGCTAAAGCCATTAATGGTGTTCTTATCACACCCGTATAAACAAGTTCATCAAAACGCAACCTTGTTTGATCATTGCTTCCTTTATTAATTAATTTGTTTTTATGAAATGGAATAATGTCTGTTGTTGTACTACCTACATCAATAAAAACACCTGAATCAATTATAGAAGCAGCATAACTAGCACTGGCATGCCAGTTTGCTGAAGCTATTTGTATTGGTTTGTCCCTA
>JBMZNW010000078.1:0-5780 GCA_049619915.1 Gammaproteobacteria bacterium | reverse complement strand
ACTTGATTCCAGACTTAATAAGCCATCATTTAACGCGTATAAACTAATATCTTTACCTAAACTTTTTTCAAAAACATTAAGCAATGACATCACGCCTTGTTCTCTATTAGTAAAAACATCAGCAAGTTCTGCTGTAATCGTTAAAGCATGGACATGCTCGGACTGTGGTAACTGCTTTATTGCTTTAGGAAACAACTCTTCAAGACAATCAACCCCTTGCCATAAAGGAGAAGCATATTGATTAACAAAATTAATGTTACCTGAATTATCGACGCTCGCGATCTTTAGATGTGCGCCACCTATATCCCAACCTATAAAATTCATATTATTATAATTATCAGTCATAAACAGTATTATACATTCACTATGACGGGTTTTGCTGAATCTAAATTAATATCCGGGAGTTTTTTGCTAGAAAAAGTATCCAGTATTTTAGCAGCCATATTACGATCGAGAGATTCGGAAAGCCCGACATAAGCTGTTGTTAAACGAGGGTTAATTTCAAGAACAAATAACTTACCATCTTGTTCTATCAAATCGACACCTATATAACCGGCAAGACCTGGCACAGCTACAACTACTTCTTTAGCCAAACTTAACATGTCATCTTTATATGACAGACATTCATTCACACCTATTTTTTCTAATTTTATGCCTTCTTCATTAATTTCAACATACTGTTTATTACAGCCTAATAAACGAATATTTTCGTTGCATACAAGCAAAGACATGCTTAAATAATTGCCTTTTATATAAGGTTGAATAATAAAATTATTATTACTTTGACTTGCGATGAATGAATGTAGTTTCTCTTTATCAGGAATTAATCGCGCACCTTCTGCTCCTGCGCCATCATCAGGCTTAACAATCCAGCCAGTATTACTTTCAGGAATTATTTGATCTAGTTTTCTCGTTTCTACTACACTTATATTGTTTTCCGATAATGTTTTGTTCGTTAAATACTTACTGCTACTTATTTTAATCGCTTCAATCATTGAGCCAATAAAAATTGATTTAGTGTTAGAGAAAATTTCTGCATAACGCTGCAAACATTGTTCAGTTTCAGGTGCAATTAACCAACAAACATCCATATTTTTAATATACGCAGGTAATTCTTTATCGACACTCTCAACGACAGTATATTGCTTAATATTTTCATCCAGTTTTTCAAGGCGACTGTCTCGACTAACAAACAATTCAATATCTAATTTTCTCAAGTCATTTACTAAAGATTGCAACATCAGCTCACCTTCTATTAGCAAGCTTTCTGGCAAGTCTTGACCGACAAGGCCTCCTCCTGTGATAAACTCAAATATAAAATGGCGCATAAATTAAAGTATGTTAATTATTCCTGTAATTGATTTAATGAACGGCCAGGTTGTTCATGCAAAACACGGTTTGCGGAATCAATACCAAGCAATACAATCAATGCTATCCAGCAGCGCAGTTCCTAAAGCTGTACTTTCCAGTTTTCTCGAATTATACCCTTTCAAAGTAATTTATATTGCCGATCTTGATGCTATTCAGAAAAAAGGAACAAACCAGCAAGTTATTTTAGAACTTGCACTTCAAAATCAACAATGTGATTTCTGGATAGATGCAGGCCTTGAGCCAGTAATGAAAAAAGAGCCTGACAACAAACCAGCTAATATTAAATTTGTATTAGGTTCTGAAAACAAACTTCCTAAAAACGAATTTAATCAGTTATTAAGTGATAAACCTGAACTGATACTCTCTCTTGATTTCGTTGAGAGCAAATTAAAAGAAAATCACTATTTACTAGAAGACCCTAGCTTGTGGCCTAGCCAAGTTATCACGATGATGCTATCACGAATCGGTTCAAATAAAGGAATCGATACAGACTGCCTTAATACAGTGATAAAACTAGCAAAAGATAAAAGTGTTTATGCTGCTGGCGGAGTAAGAAACAAAGAAGATCTTATTCAATTGAAAAATGCTAAGGTATCAGGAGCTTTACTTGCGAGTGCTTTACATAATGGTTCTATTACAAAAGAAGACTTAAAAGAGTTTTATTCCTTCCAAGATCCAAGATAGTTTTAAACGTTATGAGCGATGATTATTCAATCGTCGCTTCGGACTTCATTGATATTAGAAACATCCTAATAGCATTTTATATCTTCGACAGCTTGTTCCTGACGCTGTCTACCGCCTACTTCCCTGTAGGCGATAAAAAGCCCCGATAAATCGGGGCTTAATACTTTGCTAAATTCTAATTTAGCAACAAACTTGCTTAATTGTATAAAGCAATAATTAGCCTGCTGCGAATGGATGTTCAGCTGAACCTTTTTTGCTTACAACTTCAGCAGCTTTTGGTTCACGAGCAACTGCACGCTTGATTGAAAGCTTAGTTGCTTCATAGTTATATTCTTGAATTTTAGCGTCATCATCTGCTAGCCAGTGAATGAATACGCCTACAGAAATGAAAACATCATCTGCTTCGTCAGCTGGAATGGTTCCATCTTCAACACAATCCATAACAGCCATAGCAACAGCGCGTTGTGCTGGACCAAACATCTGTACAGCTTGTTTAGCACCTTTAATGGTTACTTTGTTGAAAAGAATAGTTGCAGGTTTACAAACCAAGTTAGGAGCGACAACAGCTAACAAGGTACTAAAACCATCTTTGTTATTACATAATGCGTTAGCGAAAGCAGTTTCAGCAGCACTGCCGCGTGGCCCCATCATTAAATCGATATGAGCAACTTCGTTACCATCACCTACTAATGCTTCACCAATTAAAGTTCTATCAATGACTGCCATTTTATTATCTCCTCCACCTAGAAAGCCTAAGATTTTTTTTAATAAAGACATCGGCGCCTTCCTATTGTGTATAAAGTTAAATTAAAGGGGAAAAAACCCCATTCTTTTTTTACTTACAGAAAGACAAGTCTTTCTGTCCGCATTCTTCTTAAAATACTTTATTTCAATAAGTTATAAATCAGGAGACTTGCTGCCGTTAAATCAGCGCATGTACCTGGATTATATTTTTTTGCTTTTAATTCCTCATCAAACCCCTGTATCAAGTTTAGCTTAGTTTCAGGGTTTGTAGCGCTGAAAAAATTTTCAGCAATTACTTCACTTTTTATTTTTATTTTTTTAGCTATCTTCACTCCATATTTTCTTTGAATATGTGAGTCTGCAATTGATGACATAAACATCAAATAACAAGCTACTGTTGACCATTTTACACTATTCCATAATTTATCAAAATTTTTGATTGCGGAATAACCAGTTTCAAATACATCTTTAAAGTTATTTGCATATTGCAATGCAATAAAGTCTCGATGACTAGCTAATTGCATAGCATCAAGCAAACTGCATTGCGGCACATCGTTTACATCTTCAGTTTCTACTTTGCCAAGCCCCCCAGGGTTAGCAAGACGAATCGCAGCATAAACTTGCGCTGCATCTTCATCTGTTAATTCATCAAGTATAGTTCCTATTTTGTAGTGTAGTTCATTTTTATTATTAAAACCTGATTTTGCTGCCATAATGATCGGCGCAAACAGTAATAACATGCCGAGGTTCGTGTTACAGCCAACAGCTTTTTGTGTTGCTTGCGCGCTTTCTAAAACTCGCTGTCCCAAACTTGCTTCGCTGTTGCACAATAGCGGCGTAGATACTTCTGCACTATCTAAAAAATCTTTAACTGTCATATCATGACCTTCAGCATAAACACTGACATTACCTGGCTTGAATGCTTCAATCTCACCGACGAAGCTAAGCATCACCGCCGTTTCTAATGATTCTCTATCCATAAAACTAACTAGAAATAATTTTTAGCTGTTGATCATTAATATCAATGTCATTATTAATATGCTTAACAAATGAGCCGATCAAACAAGAGGCAATATTAAAGTCGACCACTTGTTGTAAGCCATACCAGGCAGGAATACTGTTCACTTCAATAATATAAAAGTTGCCATTCTTATCCTGCATAAGATCAACCCCTGCATAATCTATATCTAACACTTTACAGGCAGAGACTGCCAAGCTGGCAATCTGCTCATCAATTTCAATGGCTTCATAAGTTGCCCCCTGCGCACGATTCGTTAACCAGTCTGAGCCTCGACGCAACATCGCTGCAACAGCAACTCCATCTATCACTAACACCCTAATATCAGTAAATTCATCATTTTTTCGTTCAATAAAACGTTGCAGGTAATAAATTCCAGCGAACTTCTCATCGTGTATTAAGCCTGTTTCTTTATCGACTAAATGCACACCTATCCCCTGCGAACCAAATAACGGTTTCAACACAAGTTGACTGCCATCTTTCGTTTCTCTATTTAAAATAGAATTAGCTTGCTCTATAGACTCGCAAATCCATGTCGTTGGCGTTGGTAACCCGGCGCGACTAAGTAACAAACTCGTTAGTGGTTTATCGACAGTACGTTCTATTGATCGTGGTGAGTTATAAACAGTAATACCTGAGTCTTTTAACGCATGTAAAATATCGAGTCGAAAGATAACCTGCTCTAGCGTCCCTCCGGGCACACCTCTTATAAAAAAGCCCAGAGGCATTTGTTCGAAGCCGGGAAATACAAGTTCTTTTCGTTGCTCTTTTCCTAGCCCTTGTTCTTGCCCACTGATTTCAATGGCACAATCCGATAATGAAAGATACTGACTCTCTAAGCCATATTCTTTTAATGCTGAAGTTAACTGTCGCCCATGCCAACCAGGATCATCAGTGATGATGGCTACTTTTCTTTTTTCATTATCCATCAAAGCAATGTTTTACATATTGAAAGACTTGTTTAACAAGGCCAAATCAATTTTTCCAGCATGAAAAGTATTACCTGTAGTTAACGAACTAACAGCAACACGAGCTGGACTGAATAACATGGCGTCAATCTGATAAAAGTCATAATTCACTGCTTTAAAGATTTCGCCAAAAGGTTTGCCGTAATCATCTGATGCACTACTTGGAAGTTTATTTGCCAGTTCTTTAGCTTCATCATCACTCGCTTCTACAAACAAATGGACTTGGCCGGCGAATAAAATGGAATCATTGGTGCGGCTCATCGCAATCAAAAAGTCTTTCGATGGCGGACAAACAGGCGCACTACCCGCGCCATCAATAATTTTGTCTAAAGGGAAGTGTAAAGCATGCGCTTTATGTAAAGCTGTTTCCAATACACGGCCTACAACTTGTACCGAGCCAGCCAAACTTGAGGTAGGCGTTAAAATAATAGTTAATGCGGATGGTTTAATCCCGCATTTTTCTGCGACTTTTTCTGAAATTTCAATAGGCGGTATTTTGTCTGCTTCGATAACAATATAAGTTTCATCCGCAGAGTCACGATAAGCGAGCTCATCATAAAGTTCTTCACTACTACCCATTGAACGCGCTGGCCCGGAACCTAGCGCATTAAACGCTGCTTTTCCTTCGCCATGATTTAAACTCCATCCTGCATATTGACTACCCAAGCAGGATAAAACAGGATTTGAACTATGCACATCAAGATGCCACGACCAGCTTTCGAAATTTGTCGAAGCTCTTAGCTCCACAGTGCCTAAACCACCCATGCATATCTCGGCGATAATGCGCCCTGCTTCTAATCCTCCAGGGAAATTAATGCCCGCATCAATAATGCGACAACCATTATCAAGCTTAGAAACACCGACTCTTAATGCATTAGCATTTGCTACTAACTGCTCAACTAAAGGCCGCGTTAATCGGTTAATACTAGGCAAATTAACACTGGGCAAAGATAACTCTTTATTCACGCTAAACCTTCCTCAGACAATATTTATTA
>JBMZNW010000077.1:260-8723 GCA_049619915.1 Gammaproteobacteria bacterium | reverse complement strand
TGATCGATTCAAGTGGCTCGGTCATCCCTTTATTTAAAAAACAAATAAAAGAAGGTGGCCCATTAACAGTAACTCATCCTGACATTGTTCGTTACTTTATGATGATACCTGAGGCGGTAGAGCTCGTTATTCAGGCTGGTGCAATGGCTGAAGGTGGAGAGGTTTTTGTGTTAGATATGGGTGAGCCAGTTAAGATTAGTTTTCTTGCAGAACAAATGATTAGATTATCCGGTTTGACCCTTAATAAAGATATTTCAATTTCGTACATTGGTTTAAGACCTGGAGAAAAAATGTATGAAGAATTATTTTATGGTACAGAAAATAAAGAGAAAACATCGCATGAAAAAATTTTTATAGCTAAATATCCAGATATTAATTCTAGTGTTTTGTGTAATAAAATTGAGATATTAATTAATAATAATGAAAATACGGATTTTAAAGTATTAGAATCATTGATTCAGGATATAGTGCCGTATAGTAATTCTAAAAATAACGTTATACCTATTAAGGATAGTCAAAGTTTATGATTGAAGTAAAAAAAGCCGTCTTTCCAGTAGCGGGCATGGGCACCCGTTTTTTACCTGCTACGAAAGCTAACCCAAAAGAAATGTTGCCGATAGTAGATAAGCCGCTGATTCAATATGCGGCAGAAGAAGCTATAGCTGCCGGTATTACTGAATTAATATTTATAACGGGCAGAACAAAACGTTCTATTACTGATCACTTTGATAAAGCGTACGAACTGGAAACAGAGTTAGAAAAAAAGAATAAAACAGATAAGTTAAAAATTGTAAAAGAAATAATTCCAGGCGGTGTTACCTGTATTTACATCCGTCAATCCGAACCTTTAGGGTTAGGGCATGCTGTTTTATGTGCAAAGCCGGTTGTTGGTGATTCTCCATTTGCTGTTATTTTGCCTGATGACTTAATTGATGATGGTGCTCGTGGTGTAACGAAGCAGATGGTTGAAAAATATCAGCAACAAAGAAAAAGCGTTATAGCTGTTGAAAATGTACCGCAAGAAGATACCTCTAAATATGGTATTGTTGAAACATCATCAACAGATGATGACACGTTATTCAAAATAAACAGTATTGTTGAGAAACCAGAACCTGAAGTAGCGCCATCAACTTTAGGTGTTGTAGGAAGGTATGTGCTTAGTCCCGAAATATTTTATTGCCTTGAAGAAACGCCAAGAGGCGCGGGTAATGAAATACAGCTTACTGATGCAATAAGTATTTTATTAAATAAAGAATCGGCCTTCGCTTACGAGTTTGAAGGAAAACGATATGATTGCGGTTCTAAGCTAGGATACATGCAAGCATCAGTGGAATATGCATTAAAAGATCCGGATATAAAAGAGGAATTCAAAGCATATCTAAAAACATAAAAATAGACTTAAATCATTAAAGAAATAAAAAGGGCTTCATTATGAAGCCCTTTTTTTATGAGCATGGCAACACTCATAAAAAAAGCCCTAAAGTTTTCACTTTAAGGCTTTTATATATGGCTCCCCGGGACGGGCTCGAACCGCCGACCTAATGATTAACAGTCACCCGCTCTACCAACTGAGCTACCGGGGAATATCTGAGGGCGTGTAGTCTACTGATGGTCGTTGATGGGGTCAACTACCAACTTAAAACTAACTTTCTAGAGCTTTCTTTATTCTTTCCATGCTCTTTTCAAGGTTTTCCATACTGGTGGCAAAAGATATTCTCATACAGCCTGGCGCGCCAAATGCTGACCCCGGCACCATCGCCACTTCCGCTTTTTCCAGAAAGAACTCTGCTAGCTCAATATCGTTATTTATCCCATCAAGCTTTTCAATCAAACCATTCATATCGGGGAAACTGTAAAACGTACCTTCAGAAGCAATACAGCTAATACCATCAATTTTTTCTAATGAGCTCTTAACAAAATCATGTCTTTCCTTAAAAACACCAGTGCTTTCTTCAATGTAAGTTTGAGGTCCATTTAAAGCCGCCACTGCCGCTGCCTGAGCCATCGAGCTTGCATTTGATGTACTTTGAGATTGAATCTTTTTCATACCTTTAATGATTGATTCAGGACCACCAACATAACCAATACGCCAGCCTGTCATCGAATAAGCTTTAGAGACACCATTAACAACAATCGTACGGTCATAAAGTTCAGGGCAAGCATTAACGATATTAATAAATTTATCCTGACCCCAAAGAATATGTTCGTAAATATCATCAGTGACAATAAGTACATCAGGAAAATCAAGTAATACTTTGCCTAACTCCGCTAACTCTTCTTCGTTATAACTCACACCGGTAGGATTAGAAGGGCTGTTAAAAACAAGCAGTCTGGTTTTATCGCTTATCGCACCACGTAATTTGTTTGGCGTAATTTTAAAATGATCATCAATGCTTGTTTTGATGATAACCGGTTCTGCACCAGCGAGTTTAGCCATGTCAGGATAAGAGACCCAGTAGGGTGCTGGAATAATGATTTCATCTCCCGGATTTAAAATCGCCTGAAACAGGTTATAAAGGCTATGTTTTGCGCCACATGAAACTAATATCTGATTACTGTTATATTCGAGATTGTTTTCACGTTTGAATTTATCAATAATCGCTTTTTTGTTTGTCCGCTTTCCATAGCATCTAAAGCAGCTTTTCTAATATTGGCCGGTGTATCAAAGTCTGGCTCGCCAGCACCAAGGCCAATAATGTCTTTCCCTTCAGCACGTAATTCAGCAGCACGCGCGGTTACTGCTAATGTAGGGGAGGGTTTTATGCTTTGTGTTCGTTGCGATAATGAGATTTCCAACATTGTCTCCTGATTTAAATAGCTTGTTTTAAAAGCGCCGATTAAAATGGGCGACAATATACTCGAAACACCCCATAGACTAAATAGAGAAATGAAAGAATTTGCATTAATTTCGGACTATGTTCCTGCGGGCGACCAGCCTGTTGCCATCAAGAGCCTGAATGAAGGTTTAACTGATGGTTTGGCCTATCAAACGCTGCTGGGCGTGACAGGTTCTGGTAAGACTTTCACGATGGCGAATGTCATTCAAGAGCAGCAACGCCCGGCAATGATTTTGGCACCAAATAAGACATTAGCGGCCCAGCTTTATGGTGAAATGCGTGAGTTCTTTCCTAACAATGCAGTCGAATATTTTGTCTCCTATTATGATTATTACCAGCCTGAAGCGTATGTCCCAAGTTCCGACACCTACATCGAAAAAGATGCCTCTGTAAACGAGCATATTGAACAAATGCGCTTGTCAGCAACAAAGGCGATATTAGAACGCAGAGATACCATCATTGTTGCGACAGTATCTGCCATTTACGGTTTAGGTGATCCAGATAGATATTTAAAAATGGTGCTGCATCTAAGTCGCGGTGATTTAATCGACCAAAGAAAGTTGTTGCGACGCTTAGCTGAAATCCAATACACACGCAATGATGTGGAACTGCATCGTGGTACATTTCGAGTCAGGGGGGAAGTAGTTGATATTTTTCCTGCTGAATCCGATCGAGAAGCGATTCGTGTCGAACTATTTGATGATGAGATTGAATCGATAAGCCAATTTGACCCATTAACCGGTGAAGTTCTCCGCAAACTTCCTCGAATTACCATCCATCCGAAAACACATTATGTAACAGAACGACAAATTCTGATTGATGCCGTGGAAAAGATTAAAGTCGAATTGAAAGAAAGACTGGAACAACTGGAATCTCTAAATAAATTAGTCGAAGCACAACGACTAGAGCAACGAACACGCTTTGATATCGAAATGATCAATGAGATAGGCTATTGCTCTGGTATCGAAAACTATTCACGTTATCTATCTGGTCGCGAAGCCGGTGAACCGCCACCGACATTGTTTGATTACCTGCCTGATGACGCATTACTAATTGTCGATGAAAGCCATGTCACCATCCCTCAATTAGGCGCGATGTATCGAGGTGATCGTGCACGCAAAGAAAATCTGGTCGAATACGGTTTCAGGTTACCATCAGCTCTAGATAACCGACCGTTACGATTTGAAGAGTTTGAAAAACTTGCGCCGCAAATGATATTTACTTCAGCAACACCGGGTAAATACGAAGATGAGCATGCTGATCAAATAGTGGAGCAGGTAGTTCGTCCTACAGGTCTACTCGATCCAGAAATTGAAGTGCGCCCAGTAGCAACACAAGTCGATGACGTGTTATCCGAAATTAATAAACGTGTGGCTATTGATGAAAGAGTCCTGATTACAACCCTTACAAAGCGCATGTCAGAAGACTTAACTGAATATTTATCCGAGCATGGTGTTCGAGTGCGTTATCTACATTCAGATATTGATACTGTTGAACGTGTTGAAATCATTCGTGACCTTCGCAAAGGCGAATTTGATGTGCTGGTTGGTATTAACCTGCTTAGAGAAGGTTTGGATATGCCGGAAGTGTCTCTCGTCGCGATATTAGATGCAGATAAAGAAGGTTTCCTAAGATCTGGTACGACATTAATCCAAACCATTGGTCGTGGTGCAAGAAACCTGAATGGTAAAGCGATTTTATATGCCGACAAAATCACGGACTCAATGAAGTATGCGATTGATGAAACAGTACGTCGTCGAGAAAAACAGATTAATTTTAATAAAGAAAATAATATCGTTCCAAAAGGCATTAAAAAAGCCATAACCGATATCATGGAAGGCGCATACACGGATAGACAAACAATTAGTAATGTCTACAAAAAGGTCGCTGAAGATAGTGCTAGCTATGATGCAATGTCGCCTGAATTAATGATGAAAAAAATCAAAAAACTGGAAGAACAAATGTATCAATATGCCCGAGATCTTGATTTTGAAGCAGCGGCAAAATTACGCGATGAAATTCGTCAAATTCAGGATAGGGGTTTAGGTTTAAACGAATCAAAATCAGCCTAGAATTATTCTACTAAGGCTTGTATCCGAAATAAGTTTGTGTATCCTATGCCGCCTTTATATAGGCGCGTATGCTTTTATGCTCGGAGAGTGCAGCTGGTTCAGCTGAGCTTTCTCGGTATATTTAAATAACGTGAATTTATAGAAACTGTATTTGTTATATATAGGCGCGTAGCTCAGCTGGTTAGAGCGCTACCTTGACATGGTAGAGGTCGGCGATTCGAGTTCGCCCGTGCCTACCAATTTTAAACGTCCTTTACACGTGACCTTTTGTGGGGGTCACCACTGATAAATAAGGAGAAATTATGCCCACGATTACATTACCCGATAATAGTCAGCGCGAATTTGATGATGCGGTGACGGTCATGCAAGTATCTGAATCCATCGGTCCCGGTTTAGCGAAAGCGACCTTAGGTGGAATGGTTGATGAAAAACTTGTTGATGCATCTTATCTCATTGAAAGCGATAGCAGTTTAAAGATTATTACCGAACGTGATCCAGAAGGTCTGGATATCATACGTCATTCCTGTGCGCATTTAATGGCTCAGGCAGTAAAAGAACTCTATCCGGAAGCACAAGTCACTATCGGTCCTGTTATCGAGGACGGCTTTTATTATGACTATTTCTATGAACCAGGTTTTACTCCTGAAGATTTGGTCAAAATCGAAAAGAAAATGGCCGAACTTGTGAAAGCTAACTATGAAGTCACGCGCACGGTAAAAACACGCGATGAAGCGACTCAATTCTTTCGTGATATGGGCGAAGAATATAAAGCACAGATCATAGAGTCGATTCCTGCAAATGAAGAACTGTCATTGTATTCACAAGGTGACTTCACCGATTTATGTCGAGGCCCGCATGTGCCTAGCACAGGCAAGATTAAAGCTTTCAAGTTGATGAAAGTAGCGGGGGCTTATTGGCGCGGTGATTCTAATAATGAAATGCTGCAACGTATTTATGGAACGGCTTGGGAAAACAAAAAAGCATTGAAAGCATACCTACACCGTCTAGAAGAAGCGGAAAAGCGTGATCACCGTAAATTAGCGAAGAAGCAAGATTTATTTCATTTTCAGGAAGAAGCTCCGGGTTCTGTTTTCTGGCACCCAAAAGGCTGGAAACTTTTTAATACGCTAATCGGTTATATGCGCAAGCGTCAGGATGATGCGGGTTACATTGAAGTTAATACGCCTGATGTAATGGATCGTAGTCTCTGGGAAACCTCAGGTCATTGGGGCAACTATCGAGAACATATGTTTTCTACCACGACTGAAGATGAACGTGTTTATGCATTGAAGCCTATGAATTGTCCGGGTTCCGTGTTGATGTTTTCGCAAGGACTAAAAAGCTATCGTGATTTGCCTTTGCGTATGGCCGAATTTGGCAAGGTACATCGGTATGAGCCTTCTGGAGCATTGCATGGTTTGATGCGTGTACGTCATTTCACGCAAGACGATGCACATATTTACTGTACAGAAGAGCAGATGGAACAAGAATGTATCGATGTGATCGAACTGATACTCGATATCTACAAGGATTTTGGATTCGATGATGTCGTTATCAAGTTCTCTGACCGACCAAAAAACAGGATAGGCTCAGATGAAGTTTGGGATAAGCTCGAAGGTGCACTCACAAATGCATTGAAAGTAATGGGTAAAGATTACACCTTGTTCTCGGGAGAGGGCGCATTTTATGGGCCTAAGCTTGAGTTTGTCTTAAGAGACGCAATTGGTCGTGATTGGCAGTGTGGCACGCTACAGGTCGATATGAATTTACCTGAACGCTTCGATATTTCCTATATTGGCGAAGATAATGAAAAACATCGGCCAGTGATGCTACACAGAGCACTTTTTGGTTCTCTGGAGCGATTTATTGGGATTTTGATTGAGAATTATACCGGCGCATTTCCTGTCTGGTTGGCGCCAGTTCAGGCTGTTGTCATCTCAATTACGGAAAAACAAAGTGAGTATGCGAAAAAAATTACAGAAAACTTAAAAAATCAGGGATTTAGGGCTGAAGTTGACTTGAGAAATGAAACGGTTGGGCTTAAAATCCGCGACCACGCTATGCAGCGCGTTCCTTACCAGATTATTTTGGGGGAGCGGGAACAGAGCGAAAATACAGTGGCCGTACGTACGCGAGAGGGCGAAGACTTAGGAGCAATGTCTCTGCAAAGTCTGACAGAACGTCTTAATGAAGATATTGCGTGCCTCGGCCGTAACTAATTTGGAGGATTAATTTATCAGCGCAGATAAGCAGACTCGCCTTAATGAAGCCATAACTTCACCTGAGGTGAGGTTAATAAATGCAGAAGGTGAACAGGTTGGGGTTGTATCAAATAGTGAAGCTCAACAACTCGCTGAAGACTCTGAATTAGATTTGGTCGAAATTGTGCCGAATGCGGAACCACCGGTTTGCCGTGTCATGGATTATGGTAAATTTGTTTTCGATCAGAACAAGAAAAAGCATGCTGCTAAAAAGAAACAAAAGCAGATTCAGGTAAAGGAAATTAAGTTCAGACCGGGTACAGAAGATGGTGATTATCAGGTCAAACTAAAGAATCTGATAAAGTTCTTAACAAACGGTGATAAGGTAAAAATTACACTTCGTTTCCGCGGACGTGAAATGGCGCATCAGGAGCTTGGTGCGAAAATGCTTAAGCGTATCGAAGCGGATTTGGAAGAATATGGAGTGGTCGAACAATTTCCTAAAATGGAAGGTCGACAAATGGTAATGGTGTTAGCGTCTAAAAAATAGGCCTGATGATCAAAATACTGCCTAGTGCTTGCTTCTGCATTAACAGTATTCCCGCTGCTTAAAGCAGTTAATTTTAAAGAAGCAATAAAGTTGGAGTTAGAGTAATGCCTAAGATGAAATCAAACAGTGGTGCAGCGAAACGTTTTGCACGCACTGGATCAGGAAAATTTAAACGCGGTCAATCACACCGTAGTCATATTTTAACGAAGAAAAGTACGAAACGTAAAAGACAGTTACGTTCTATTCTTGCTGTCCATGATAGTGACCAGAAGGCAGTTGCCCGAATGGTTCCGTATTTATAAAGAGGAATTGAACAATGCCAAGAGTAAAACGTGGTGTAACTGCACACGCTAAACACAAAAAAATTATTGATCAGGCGAAAGGCTATAGCGGTCGTCGTAAGAATGTCTTTCGTGTAGCAAAGCAAGCTGTTACGAAAGCAGGCCAATATGCATATCGTGATCGTCGTCAACGTAAAAGACAATTTCGCGCATTATGGATTACACGAATTAATGCTGAAGCACGTAACAATGGTCTTTCTTATAGCCGTTTTATTGATGGCTTAAACAAAGCGGCGATTGAAATTGATCGTAAAGTATTAGCAGAGTTAGCTGTATTTGATAAGGTTGCCTTTGGCGCTTTAGCTGAACAGGCCAAAGCCAGCCTCGCTAATTAATTTTTAGTTAATGATTAAAAACGGGGAAAGGCTAAAACCTTTCCCTTTTTTATTTATATGGTCGTAATATACATCGTTTGTATAGGATGAACACAAATGACCTTGATTAAGAGCTTTCATGTGCTTT
>JBMZNW010000077.1:0-250 GCA_049619915.1 Gammaproteobacteria bacterium | reverse complement strand
GGATTGCTTACACAGCAATTAAAACAATTAGGGAAATTACCCGCAGAAGAACGCCCGCAAGCTGGTCAGGTTATTAATCAAGCTAAAGTGGCTGTTCAGGAAGCAATAGAGTCTCGTAAAGTTTCACTCGAAGATGAAAAACTAAACGAACAAATAAATCAGGGAAGACTGGATATCAGTTTGCCGGGTAGAGGTGGAAAGCGGGCAGGCCTACATCCCATTACTCAAACAGTACAACGTATTGAATCTC
>JBMZNW010000076.1:0-8779 GCA_049619915.1 Gammaproteobacteria bacterium | reverse complement strand
TCCCTTACTCATTACACGGACATCATCAGCAAACTTCTCAGCACCTTCCTGAAAGACTGGAAAGTTCGCTGGCCAAGTTGTCACCATCTTCCATTTATACGTTTTAGAAACTTCAGCCTCTGCATTATTACTTACTGTATTTGAATCAGACCCATCGCCACACGCAGTAGCGAACATACTGATCAATAAATAAAAAAAGAGGTTTCTTTTTTTCATAAAATTATTGTTCCATTTATCTAAACTTTTTATTAAGCATTCTTAGTCTTGTTTTATTTTCGGCCACTTTTTGTTTACCCCATTCCAAATTAGGAATATAGCCAGAAGCAATGTAATACTACCGTTTATAATATTTGATATTGGCGGTTCAAAAAAAAATTGAAACATCCTAAATATACTCCCCGCTGGATACTCCTTATTAATATCAATAAAAAAACTAGTACTAAAAATTAAACATACTCCACCAAATAAAAATGATAGGAAAGGAGATGCGAATGTTAATTTCGAAAAACCTTCCGAAAACTTATCGTATGATTTAAACAATTTATTATCTCCTTATAAAAGCCAATTAATACTCAAAAATTAACAATATGTTACCCGTTCATAGATACTTCACTATATAACAACTGGGTTTCGAATTAATCGTTTTACATATCCCTAGCTTATGTAATTTGTACGAATTAAATTTCTAAAGATAAATTACCGGGATGAAATAACATACGATTAAACCACAGGAAAACCCTATAGTTTTTAGTATCATAATTATTCCTTTCTTCAGGCCAAAAAATTTTAAAAAATAAACGGGCAAACCAAACACAGGGAAAAGCGCAGCAAAAAGAAAATAACCCGCTTCATTGCCAATATTATTTCCCATCGCGTGCATTTTGCACCATCCCCAAATCAAAAACATAAGCAACACTGTATGCGTGATACTTGCAGTACTGGCGTCACTCCCTTCAAAGTCAAAGTAGCCTTCGATAATGCCTGCGAACAAAAATGAAATAACCATCCAAGCAAGGTATATATTTGATTCCTTATTCATATTTTAAGCGGGTGTAAGATTCGCGTACTGCGCGACTAACCATTTTGAACCTGCCATTTCAAAGTTCACTTGTATACGCATATGACTGCCACTGCCTTCCAAATTCAAGACTGTACCTTCACCAAACTTAACATGTCTGACACGCTGGCCTAATGCTAACTCTCCGTCTTCACCTTTAGCTGTCGAACTACTGCTACTAAATAGGGTTTCAGTAACACTTCCACCTAAGCGTATATCGTTAAGTAACTCTGAGGGTATTTCATCAATAAAGCGTGAAGGTTGCGGATAATAATCCGAACCATGCAATCGTCTATGCTGCGTATAAGTTAGGGTTAATGTTTTTTTCGCGCGAGTAATGCCGACATAACAAAGTCGCCGTTCTTCTTCTAATTGTATTAAGTCTTCGCTGCTGCGCTGGTGCGGAAACAAACCTTCTTCCATCCCCACCAGATAGACATCCGGAAACTCAAGGCCTTTCGCTGAATGCAAGGTCATTAAGTGTACACAGTCAGAGCTATTGCGTTTCACCGGACTCTAATGCTGCGTGTGATAGAAACGCCGACAAAGCATCCATTTCTTCCAACTCTTCTTCATCACCAATCACAAACTCACCAGAAGCTGTGACCAGCTCTTCCAGGTTTTCAACACGAGCTAAACCTTTTTCGCCTTTTTCTTTTTTAAAGTGTTCTATTAATCCGCTTAACTTAATCACTTGATCAACATGTTCATCCAGTGTTGCTTCGGATTCGGCCTGTTTCATTTTTTGTATTAATTTAATGAAATTATCCAACGCATTTAATGCGCGCGCACTCATTAATTTATGTTCAATAATATGCAGTGCTGCATTCCAGAGTGAACAATTATCTTTTCTTGCTAATGTTCTTAATTCGTCAACAGTCCGATTACCGATGCCACGCGTCGGCGTATTAACTATGCGTTCAAACGAAGCGTCATCATCATGAAAACGTGCAAGACGCACATAGGCGAGGGCATCTTTAATTTCAGCGCGCTCATAGAATCGCATACCACCATAAACACGATAGGGGATCCGAGACTGCATTAACGCTTCTTCAAGTACACGCGACTGAGCACTGACACGATACAGAACAGCGTAATCAGTAAAAGCTTTGCCTTGTTCCGGTGCTTGCTTAATACGGTCGATAACATAACGTGCTTCATCGGTTTCGTTATAGGCCATATAAATACCAATATGATCACCATCTTCACCATCAGTCCACAGGTCTTTACCTAAACGCGCATTATTATTTGCAATTAATTTATTTGCCGCTTTCAGGATTGTTGCTGTTGAGCGGTAGTTCTGTTCTAACTTTAATAAACGAGAGTTTTTAAAGTCCTGCTCAAACGCCTGCATATTTTCAACACGTGCACCGCGCCAGCTGTAAATTGAATTATGTGTCACAACACCGTTTGCTATGAAATTGTGTGTACGTTCTATATTCAGGTCATATACTTTTGTATCAACATCATCAACAATAGTTTTCTCAACGACATCAAACTGACCGGCATCATTTACCATGACCATACCCGGGCGAATAAAAACTGCTTTTATAAAAGGTAATGAACGATTCAGTATATGGCCATTAAGAATATACTTTGCGCCTAATGCATCTTTAATACGCTTGGCAATCACCATTAATTCACCAAAATCGGCTCGTACTGTTTCAAAGCGCCAGCTATTACTGCCTTTTTTTGCAACACGCACATTACAATCAAGAGACTCAAGAATTTTTCTGGCTTTATCGTCATTACCAACAATGGAGATTCGATGCATCGGGTTTGCTCCACGACGATCTCCACAAAGCGTAATAACAATATTGCGACGATTGGAATTTCTTGATTGCGGCAAGTGATGAGGGAAACTTTCATCAAGGTTGACGTCATTAAGCAGTTTTATTGCTGCTGTTTCAGTATCAAGTGTTTTAAATACTCGTTCGATATATCTACTGTCGTGGACCAGGCCATTTTTGGCTTTCCCTTTTCTCGGCACAAACGGCAATGTCGGCAAACCATATTGTAAAGAGATCAACATCTCATCCATTCTTGCTTCATTCTCACTGCCATGCGTACGGATAATCCACAGTGCATCTGCACGTTCATGTAAGGCGCGTTGTTTAAAACCCAGAACAGGTTTAACTTGGCCGTTGGTATAAATCTGCGATGTCCCAAGCCTGTAGCCGAGACCTTCTTTATACATGAGGTAAAGAAAATATTGTTGCGGTGTTTCTCCCAGAACATAACCGGCGAAATGGGTATGTTCAGGTGTGCTTTGAATTATCTTGCCTGATTTCAAATGAATTGAAACCATTTGCCCTACCCGAGAACGTTCAAATTGATCTGTTACTTTGGCCGCTCGAAAGTCACCTGCTCCAAAACTAGACTTAACCAAGTCACCCGCTTTTACATCCTGTATTTTTCTTGCACTATCATCAGCCATTGTTACTAATGTGTCTTTTGCCAAACATTGATCATCATCACCAACTGCAAACAAAGTGCTATTTTCACCAACTAATAATCTTAACCAGCCATATTGTAATGAGTTAGTATCCTGAAACTCGTCAACCAAAACATGTTTAAAGCGGTGTTGGTAATGTTCTCGAATTGCGCCCTGATCACGAAACAGTTCGTAAGTACGCAAAAGCAGTTCGGCAAAATCAACCAAACCGGAGCGTTCACAGGCTTCCTGATAATTTTTATAGATATAAATCATCTGCTCGGTCGTCGCATCGCCATGCGGATCTATATTTTCTGGGCGTAAGCCTTCATCTTTTCGCGCATTAATAAACCACTGTGCTTCTCGCGGTTTAAAATTCGCTTCGTCCAAATCCATCGAACGAATCACGCGACGCACGGTACGGTATTGGTCTTCACTATCCAGAATTTGAAAACTTTCGGGTAAACCGGCTTCCTGCCAATGTGCGCGTAATAATCGATGGGCAAGACTGTGAAATGTACCTACCCACATACCTTGTGTTGGCTGATCCAGTAATCGTTCTATTCTCGCCCGCATTTCTGCGGCGGCTTTATTGGTAAATGTCACCGCCATAATGCTATAGGAACTGGCCTGACCCGTTTCGATATACCAGGCTATGCGATGCACCAGTACACGGGTTTTACCACTACCGGCACCAGCCAACACCAACAAATTACCCGGCTCAGCAGCAACAGCCTCTCGTTGATCAGCATTGAGGGAATCTAAAATATAAGAAATGTCCATGTGCAGATTGTCTCATATTCAGTCATTTCTAAAAATGCACAATTTAATCTGCTAACTGAACTGAGTTGAATGTTAGAATGTCTATTTACCAATAATAAATATTTACGGAATCCATGAGCACAAACTCCTCAACAGAAAATCGTGAAGAACTGACACGCATTATTGACTCAGCTCTGACATTAGCAAAACAACTCGGCGCCACTGAGGCCGAAGCCGACATAGGCGTTGGCTCAGGTCTATCTGCCAATGTACGTAAAGGCGAAATCGACAAACTTGAGTACGAGCGCGATAAAGGTTTGGGGATCACCGTTTATATTGATGGCCAGAAAGGCAACTCCAGTACTTCCGATTTTAGCGAAGCGGCAATTAAAACCTCTGTCGAAGCGGCGATTGGTATTGCAAAACACGCCAGCCGTGATGAATTTGCCGGTTTAGTCGAGAAAGAATTAATGGCAACGGAATTTCCTGATCTGGATTTATATCATCCCTGGGATATTTCACCCGAAGCGGCAATTGATCTGGCTATTGAAACAGAACAACTCGCCTTCGATGAAGATAAACGTATTACTAATTCTGATGGTTCTGTAGTCAGTACTTATTCTGGATTAAATCTTTATGGTAATACCAATGATTTTATTAATGGCTGGAACTGGTCTAGTCACACTGTTGAATGCACAGTTATTGCAGAAGACAGCAATGGTATGCAGCGCGATGGCTGGTATAGCAAAGCGCGGGACTATAATGATTTACAATCTACAAAAAAGATTAGTCAGGAAGCAGCAAGAAGAACGATTGAACGACTCGGGTCGCGCAAGATTTCAACCTGTCAGGCACCAGTAATTTTCGAAGCGCCGGTTGCATCGGGTTTATTCTCTGCTTTCATTACGGCAATTTCAGGCGGCAGCTTGTATCGTCGTGCAAGTTTCTTATTGGACAAAAAAGGCGAACAGGTTTTTGCTGATCATATCAATATCCGTGAACAGCCCTATATAAAGAAAGCATTAGGCAGCGCAGCTTTTGATAATGATGGTGTTGCGACAAAAGAGCGTGACATTATCAAAGACGGCGTTTTGCAGGAATATGTATTGAGCGGTTACTCAGCACGAAAATTAGGACTACAAACAACAGGTAATGCAGGCGGTGTACATAACCTTGTTATTGAATCTGAAAATAAATCGCTAGATGACTTAATCAAACAAATGGATAACGGCTTATTAGTAACCGACATGATTGGTTTTGGTGTTAATCAGATTACCGGGGATTATTCACGCGGCGCTTCCGGCTTCTGGGTCGAAGATGGTGAGCTGGCTTACCCTGTTGAAGAAATTACTGTTGCAGGAAACTTGATCGATATGTACAAAAACATTATCAGCATAGCCAACGATGTTGATCCGCGCGGTAATGTATTAACGGGCTCGGTCTTAATGGATACAATGACGATAGCCGGAGAATAAATTTAATTATGAATATGAGTGAAACAAACTTTTCAATTGATACTAGCAATATTAATAAAGCGATTGATTCAATTTGCCAGATTATTTTAGGCAAGGAACATGCTATTCGTCTGGCTGTCGCCTGTTTAATTGCAAGAGGTCATTTATTAATCGAAGACACGCCCGGCGTTGGCAAAACAACATTATCACACACGATAGCAAAGGCACTTGGGCTGGATTATCAACGTATACAATTTACTAGTGACTTATTACCAGCGGATATTCTCGGCGTTTCAGTTTATAACCGTGATAGCAACAAATTTGATTTCCACCCTGGTCCTGTTTTTACCAATGTTATTCTGGCTGATGAAATTAACCGGGCAACTCCAAGAACACAAAGCGCATTACTGGAAGCAATGGCGGAATATCAAGTGACCGTAGAAGGCGAAACAAGAAACCTGACAGAACCTTTCTTTGTCATTGCGACACAAAACCCAACTAATCAGATTGGCACCTTTCCTTTACCTGAATCACAACTGGATCGGTTTTTAATGTGTATTGAATTAGGCTATCCGGGTCACGATGCTGAACGTGAATTATTAAAAGGGAAAAGTCGTAAAGACATGCTAGACAATCTTCAATCAGCGCTATCGGTTGATGAATTAGTCAATATACAAAAGCAAGTCAGGCATGTTCATGTTTCTGATGCCTTGCTCGATTACTTGCAAAACCTGCTCGACTTTAGCCGTACTTCCGGAAACTATGTCAGCGGCTTATCACCGCGCGCAGGTATCGCAATATTAAATGCGGCTAAAGCATGGGCATTGATTCATTCTCATCAACACGTATTACCTGAAGATATACAAGCCATATTACCGAGTGTTATTGGGCATCGCTTAAGCTTTGTTTATGAAGTCACAGACAAACAAGCATTACAGCCGGCAGAGCACTTAATTCAAAACGTTGCTATCCCCTAACGTTAAATAAACACATGTCATCAAAGGTTGTATTAGAGAGACTACCTTCCGATCCTGCGGGTAAGTTCGGCTACAATGTCGAACAATTTAAACGGCAACGCGTTTATATTTTCCCAACAACTCAAGGGTGGGTATACGGCCTGATGTTAGTCGTTATGCTATTAGGTGCGATTAATTACAACAACAGTATGGCTTATATGCTTTGTTTTCTGTTAACCGGTCTTGCTATCGTTTGTATGTTGCATACTTACCGTAACCTGACAGGGCTGATTGTTACTCCAGGCATACCAAAAGCTGTGTATGCGAAACAACAAGCTTTATTTCCTATACAGTTTGATAACCGTGCAGGATTTGAAAAGTTTTCCATACAAGTAGAACAGCGTATAAAAAAGAAACTCTTTGCAAGAAGACAAGAAGAAGCGGAAAAAATTACCGTTGCAATAAGCAATAGCAAACAGGTGAACTGTTACTATCCTGTGCAAACACAAAAACGCGGCTTAATTAAAAGTAAACGCTTGAGAATTTCTACCGACTTCCCATTAGGACTTTTTATGGCTTGGTCTTATTTCGAGCCAGAACAAGAGTGCCTTGTTTATCCTGAACCTGTAGGCAGTAAACAGTTTCCAGCTTTTACCGTTAATGATGATAACGCTGATCACGGAACACAAGCGGGCACAGACGACTTTGCCGGATTCAGAAAATACAAAGCCGGTGATCCTGTTCACTCTATCGCTTGGAAAACTTATGCAAAAGAGCAGGGCTTATTCGTTAAACAGTTTAGTGGTAAAGGCTCAAAAGTCTTAATCCTGAATTGGGAAGCTGTCTCACATATAAACAACATCGAGACACGACTATCACAGCTTTGCTACTGGATCTTGCTCGCCGAACAGGCGTCTATGCAATATGGACTGGAAATGCCTAATTCAAAAATTGAAATAGGGCATGGCGAACATCATAAAGAACTGTGCCTTGAAGCATTAGCCCGTTACGGTATCTGACTTTGGATAAGCAAACTTTAACAATAGAAAAAGTAATGTGGCTTGCTATCGGCGTTGCGCTGGCAAGTTTTCCACATTGGCAACGCTTACCAATATGGATACCCGCTTCGCATATTATTTTATTAGCCGCTCGACTTTATATTCCAGGGAAATATCCTGTACTTTGGTATCAACAAAAAAATAAGGTCAATATTGTACGTGTTGTGCTTATGTTCGCCGGCGTACTTGGTGTTTATGGCAGCTATGGCAGTCTTGCCGGCCGTGAAGTTGGTATCGCACTATTGGTTTTATTAGCCGGTTTTAAAATTTTTGAAAGTAATTCAAAACGTGATTTTTATATCAGCACTTATCTTGGTTATTTTTTAATCATTACAAACTTTTTTTATACGCAAACCATTCCTACAGCAACGTATATGGTCTTTGTCATTATTATTATGACCGCAGGTTTAATCGGTTTTAATGATACACAACAACAATTGACGCTTACTAAACGCTATAAGTTTGCAGGAAGTTTGTTATTACAATCGTTACCTCTATTACTGGTGTTGTTTGTTCTTTTCCCTCGCATTAATGGGCCATTATGGGGCTTGCCTAAAGATGCCTATACCAGTGTCACCGGTATTAGCGATGAAATGACACCTGGTACGATTAGTCAATTGGTACAATCTGATGAAGTTGCTTTTCGCGTTAAATTTGCAGGTGACATCCCAGAACAATCACAACTCTATTGGCGCGGTCCAGTTTTATGGAAAACGGACGGCGTTAAATGGTCACCTGGCGATAGTAGCGCTGACGAAAGACCCGAAGAAATTGAATTCTTAGGTGAACCAGTAAACTATGATGTGACAATAGAACCGACTAATAAAAAATGGTTATTCGGTCTGGAGATGGTATCGCAAATTCCTGAGAAAACACGTCGGACGACTGATTATCAATTAAAGACATTACAACCGATTCGAGCACGACAGGCATACAGTTTAAGTTCCTATACCTCATTTCGAATAAATAAAAACGCTAATGCCGATTTGGAACGAGGATTGTATTTACCGAAAATTCCTCACCCGAAAACACGTGAGCTGGCGTCAGAGTTTCGTGAA
>JBMZNW010000075.1:8700-8961 GCA_049619915.1 Gammaproteobacteria bacterium | reverse complement strand
ACCGGTGAGGTTCACGATGGTGAAGCAACCACGGACTTCATGGAACAAGAGCAAGAGCGTGGTATTACCATTCAGTCTGCGGCTACCAGCTGTTTCTGGAATGATCACCGCTTAAATATTATTGATACCCCAGGACACGTTGACTTCACAATCGAAGTTTATCGTTCACTTAAAGTCCTTGACGGCGGTATTGGCGTATTCTGTGGTTCAGGTGGTGTTGAACCACAATCTGAAACCAACTGGCGTTATGCCAACGATTCA
>JBMZNW010000075.1:0-8690 GCA_049619915.1 Gammaproteobacteria bacterium | reverse complement strand
CTCGACCGTACCGGTGCTGACTTCTATCGCGTTGTAAAACAAATCGAAGATGTACTGGGTGCTAACCCTCTAGTCATGGTTCTACCGATTGGTATCGAAGATAACTTTGTTGGTGCAGTCGATCTGCTGACCCGTAAAGCCTGGGTTTGGAACGATCCAAATGATGCAGCTAAATATGAAATTCAAGAACCGCCTGCTGACATGGCAGACCAAATTGAAGAATACCGCGAAAAATTAATTGAAACAGCGGTTGAGCAAGATGACGATATCATGGAACGTTATCTGGAAGGCGAAGAACCTTCAATAGAAGAAATCAAAGCTTGTATCCGAAAAGGTACGATTAACCTAAGCTTCTTCCCAACTTATTGTGGTTCAGCATTTAAAAACAAATGTGTGCCTATGGTACTGGACGCGGTTGATTACTTACCTGATCCAACAGAAGTTAAACCACAGCCAGAAGTTGATCTGGAAGGTAATGAAACTGGCGGTGTTGCAACCGTTGATCCGAATGGTCCTTTCCGCGCATTGGCGTTCAAGATTATGGACGACCGTTTTGGCGCACTCACCTTTATTCGTGTTTATTCTGGTGTATTGGAAAAAGGTACAACTGTATTGAATACCTTTACCGGCAAAACAGAACGTATCGGTCGTATTGTTGAAATGCATGCGGAAGAACGTATCGAGCTGGATCGCGCACAAGCGGGTGATATTGTTGCGGCAATTGGTTTAAAGAACGTACAAACCGGTCACACCTTATGTGATCCGAACAACCCAGCGACATTAGAACCAATGGTCTTCCCTGACCCGGTTATCTCTATTGCAATCGCACCGAAAGACAAAGGTGCATCAGAAAAACTGGGCGTCGCATTGGGTAAAATGATTAAAGAAGACCCTTCTTTCCGTGTTGAAACTGACGAAGACAGTGGCGAAACCATTCTAAAAGGTATGGGTGAGCTGCATCTTGATATTAAAGTCGACATCTTAAAACGTACACACGGTGTTGAAGTTGAAGTTGGTAGCCCACAGGTTGCCTATCGCGAAACCGTTACCAAACGAACTGAAGACTCTTACACACATAAGAAACAATCAGGTGGTTCAGGTCAATACGGTAAAATTGATTACATCGTTGAACCTGGTGAACCAGGCAGCGGTTTTGAATTTGAATCAACCGTAACCGGCGGTAACGTTCCAAAAGAATTCTGGCCTGCTATTGAAGCTGGCTTTCAAAAGAGCATGGAGAGAGGTGTTCTAGCTGGATATCCTTGTCTTGATTTCAAAGTGAATTTATTTGATGGTGCTTTCCACGCGGTTGACTCCTCTGCTGTTGCATTCGAACTAGCAGCTAAAGCAGCTTATCGTCAAACGATGCCGAAAGCCGGTCCTCAATTAATGGAACCAATCATGAAGGTTGACGTATTCACACCTGAAGATCATGTTGGTGATGTTATCGGCGATTTAAACCGTCGTCGTGGCATGATTAAATCTCAGGAAGCAGGTCCGACTGGTGTGCGTATTAAAGCAGAGTGTCCATTAAGCGAGATGTTCGGTTATATCGGTGCGCTACGCACAATGACTTCCGGTCGTGGTCAATTTTCTATGGAATTCTTGCACTACAGCCCATGTCCGAAGAATGTTGCGGATGAGGTCATTGCAGAAACCAAAGCTAGAGAAGAAGCAAAAGCTTAAACAAGCTTCTCTCAAGTTTTAATTAAAAACCGGTTGTCCACTTTTAGTGGGTAACCGGTTTTTTTTATCTCTGCTACTTGTTTGAAAGCTTTTTCAGGAAACCTTCATCAATATTTATCTTTGTTGCATTGGCTAGATGATTATAAAACACTGCCATACCCGACATAGCGATAAACTCCATAATCTCTTCATCGTCATAACCGAGTTCTCGTAATGATTCAAAATCTTGTTCACTAGAAGAATGAGAATCTTTTGCCAACTTAACTGCGAAATCAATCGCTGCTTTTTCTCTCGGATCTTTCGCATCAATCGTATAGTCTTTTATTAGACTATCAATTTGTTCTTCAGTAATGCCTATACTTAAACAAAACGCATGGTGTGCTGCTTCACAATAATGGCAGCCCTTCAGTGAAGAAATTGCAACAAAGATCATTTCTTTTAATTTTCTACCGACTCTACCGCTAGTAAGAATATGATCCATCACTGGCCAGATCCCTTTTAAAGACTCAGGTGACGTTGCCCAAACCCGAAAAAAATTTGGCGTAAATGGTGCATTTAATGACGTTGCTATTTTACCGAAGATTTCATCAATCTCCGGGGTAATCTCAGCATCATCAACAATATTACTAATCGTTCTCATTGCTAGTTTAGCCTCCAGCTATATTTAATTATTTAAAAAAAGACATAATGATGTCCATACATATAGTCTAGACAATTATAAAAAAGTTTAACCCTTTTTCAGATTTCATGCGTTTATGGTTGTAATATTAATAAATATCGTTATTTAACGAACTGGAGAAGAAAATGGAATCCATAAGCGCCATAAAAGTAAAGCCTGTTTTATTCGTTATTTTTTTTGCTTTAATTTCGACAACATCATTTGCTAACGAAGCAGAAAAACGCACTTCTCTCAAAGATCAGAAATCCGTTGCCGTTACCATCTACAATGAAAACTTGGCTTTAATTAAAGATCAGCGCACGATTAAGCTGGATAAAGGTTTTAACTTACTCGCCTTTCGCGGTGTCAGTGCAAAAATGCGCGCAGAAACAGCTTTATTAAGAAACCTTAATAAAGCCGAACTTAACGTCATTGAACAAAACTTTGATTTTGATTTATTAACGCCACAAAAATTGTTAGAAAAATATGTCGGTAAACAAGTTCAAATAGCATCGATGAATCCTGCTACTGGCGAAGAAAAAATTGACACAGCAACGATACTGAGTACTAATCAAGGCGTTGTTGTACAAATTGATGATCGTATAGAAACAAACCCACGGGGTCGTTATATCTTTGACAAACTGCCTGAGAATCTGCGAGACCAACCTACTTTGGTAATACAGCTAAACAGTTCTACTGCGAAACCTCAAGATGTCGAACTGAGTTATTTATCCGGTGGTTTATCATGGAAAGCAGATTATGTTGCCGAACTGAATGCTAATGATGACAAACTCGATCTTGTTGGTTGGGTAACATTGAATAACACAAGCGGCACCAGTTATAACAATGCCAAACTTCAATTGGTTGCAGGCGATGTCAATGTTGTAAAAAATAAGTTTAGAAAAATAGCGCGTGCCGAAATGGCGGTAATGGAAATGGCTGCCGATGCCCCGGCTATGCAACAAGAAAGTCTATTCGAATATCATCTTTATAGTTTAAACCGCCCCACCACAATTGCTGACAAGCAAAAGAAACAAGTCTCGTTATTATCTGCAACTCAGGTTCCGGTTAATAAAGAATTTTTATTACAAGGTAGTAATTACTACTACCAAAGTAGTTATGGCGATATTGGTCAAAAATTAAAAGTCGGTGTTTTTGTAGAATTTAAAAACAAAGAAAAATCAGGTCTGGGCATGCCTTTACCCAAAGGTGTTGTTAGAGTTTATAAAAAAGATAAATCGGGTAATGCACAATTTATCGGCGAAGATAATATTGACCACACACCAAAGAATGAAGATGTTCGTTTAAAACTAGGCGATGCCTTTGATATCACAGCTGATAAAAAACAAACCAGTTTTAAAAAACGTAATGCATACGGAAAATATAATTACGCTTACGAAAGTTCTTATCAAGTCAAAATTAAAAATGCAAAATCAGAAGCAGTCACAGTTGTTGTTAGAGAACCTATTCCCGGTGACTGGAAGATAGAAGCTGAAAGCCATAAACATAAAAAAGTTGCCGCAGGTACAGCTGAATGGCATATCAAAGTTCCAGCAGAGGCTAGTACAACATTAGAATACACTGCTTTGGTCAGATATTAATTGTCTAATACATTCTTTCAATAACATTGCTTAAATATTGTTAACTCTGTTACAGGTATTAGATTCGTTTAAAATTTCCTAAAAGACAACGAGAAATAAAATGAGACAATTATTTATTACAGTTACTTTACTTTTTAGTCATGTTGCTTATGTTGCGGCTGACTGCCCGGATTATTTAAATGTTGATTTAGAAGTCTTACGTTCTAAAAAAACAGTTAATATCTGTGAAGACTTTGCTAACAAACCGTTATTAATCGTTAATACTGCCAGTCAATGTGGTTATACTCCGCAATTTGAAGGTCTCGAAAAACTACATCAAACTTATAAAGATCAAGGGTTGGTCGTTTTGGGTTTTCCCAGTAACAGTTTTAAACAGGAATTGGATAATAAAGAAGAAATAGCCAAGGTTTGTTACGTAAACTATGGCGTTACATTTCAAATGCTTTCAGATACGTCAGTGAAAGGTGACGACGCTCACCCGGTATTTAAAGAACTCGCTCGACAATCTAATCCACCAAGCTGGAATTTTAACAAGTATCTTGTCGATAAAAATGGCAAGGTAGTTGAGCATTTTGGTAGCAAAACCAAGCCTAATTCTAGAAAAATGCATGATTCTATTAAAAAGGTACTCTGAAAGCAGAAAATGACAATTTCATAAAACCACACACTATTTTTAGCTATTAAAGCGGGCTGTTCTATTCGAGAACGGAAGGCCGTCACAAAATAAGCTTTCGTTCTTTAATATTACATAAGCATAACGAACTTAAGTCACTGAAGAATATCTATAACTAAGTTTTATTATTCCCGCATCGTTAAAATAATGAGTATGGTTAATGTGTTTGATTTTAGGTTTTACTAAAAGATTCGAGTCTGTCGCTTCTATAAAAACAAGATGCTTGTTAACTATACTAAGCATCCTGTTTATATCAGGCTGCGCAAGTATTGCGCCTAAAACTGCTCAATATTCTGCTAAATATCCTGGGGCAACAGAAATCGTGGGCAAATGCAGCGAAGCCTACCAACTCATCTCAACGGCAATTCATGATGCCGGTGTCTCTGATGCGGAAGCACAGTCGATAGATGGATTTCCTTACCTGAGAAGTAATCGTTTTCTCGCTTCATTTAAAGATGAGCTACATAACGAAGTTTTAATATCGGCCTGGCTGGATCATTTAATCAAACTCGATCAACAAGCAAGATTTGTTGAACTGAGAAACTTGCCAACTAAAGATTATGCACTTCTTGCCAAAACAGTTTCAGAACAAACTGACAAATACTGGACGCTTGAAAAAGTCATCAACGAATGCCCTCAACAACTAAAGGCTTTTGATCTAAATAAACCAGAAAGAATCGTTAAAATCAAACAAGGCGCAATGGTAGCGGATGAATATTCCTTATTAAAACGTACTATCGGTTTTTACCCGATAAGTAAATATGGCGCTTATTACGGCTACCAGAATTGGAAAAAAGAGAACCTAGCAACATTTAATAATATAACTGATTGGGAAGGTACACAGGTTGCTTATCAACCTGTTGTATCCACATCGTTATCAGCCAATGACCTTGCTGAAATAATTCAGCAGTCGCGTAACAACCCCTTGGCTATTCCTGTTTTTAACCAGCAACAATTTAAACAGATGGCCGAACATTTCGCGCCGATTTTTCTGCTAGATGAATCAAGCGATGCAGATAAAATAGGACAACCAATCTGGTCTGAGAAAAACGAAGTAACAATCGACCACTCACGCCCAGTCAGCGTTGTGCGCTTGGAATATACTCGTTTCAATGATTCTATTTTACCGCAACTGGTCTATAGCATCTGGTTTACAGAACGTCCGAAAGAATCTGGTCTAGATATTCTTGCTGGCAAACTTGATGGAATTATCTGGCGCGTTACCGTTGACGATAATGGAAAAATATTAATCGCCGATACTATCCATCCCTGCGGTTGTTATCATTTATTTTTTCCATCAAAAAATTTAAGCAAACAAACGACAAAACAGAATAGTCTCAGTGAAGGTATCACGACACCGGCTGTCTTGCCGTCTCATACTGAAACTGATCGGTTAACATTAGGTATTGAGTCAAGTAGCCATTACTTACAGTCTCTATCAAACAAAAATCAAGCCGCCCATAAACAACAAATACGAAGCTATGATTTGATTGTTGCTGATCCAATTCCTGACTTTGCCTTACGTTCTATGCCTTTAGCCGATGGTGGTTTTAAGAGTATTTATCAAACTAATGGACTTATTAAAGGAACCGAACGTGCTGAACGCTGGCTACTCTGGCCTATGGGCATAAAAAGTCCCGGTGCCATGCGTCAGTGGGGTAGACATGCAACGCAATTTGTTGGTCGCCGTCATTTTGACGATCCCTATTTATTCGACGATGCCTTTAAGAGAAATTCACAATGATATTAGCGAGTCGTACCAGCATTGTATTATTAATATTTTGCAAATTTATACTTACCAGTAATATTGCTTTTGCGAACATTCTTGATAAAGCCGAACAACTCTATGATACCGGTCATTTCAGAGATGCTGCTGAACTGGCACGCACAATAGAATCAGCACAAGCCTATTCCTTTGCCGCAAAGGCAACACTGGTTGAAGCGACGTTTATTGCATCGGATAAAGACAAGTTTGCACTTTTCCAGCAAGCACAAAAAGATGCGAACACAGCTTTATCAATCGATCAAAACCTGCTCGATGCACATATTCAAATCGCTGTAGCTGTAGGTTCGATTGCTGATCTTGAAAATCCACTCACCGCTTTTTTAAGCGGCTACGCGAAAATAGGAAAACGACATTTGGACATCGCTTTATCAATAGCACCAGATGATAGCTGGGTTCATGGTTTGCTTGGTATCTGGCACTTGCAAATTGTCAATCGGGTAAGCGCTCTATGGCCAGGAAAACTTTATGACGCAAGTTTTGATGAAGGTTTATATCATTGCAACAAAGCCGAGCAATTAGAAAACAGTAATCTGCAAATACTCTATGGTTGCGCTATCTCGTTATATGAATTCAATGATAACAAGTACAAACAACATGCTATCAGCCTACTGCAATCGATCGTCGAGCAAAAACCCATCGATGCTACAGAATCTTATATTGTTCAGGAAGCAAGGCTGAAATTAAATCAACAAGTAGCCATAATCATTAACTGACGATTAACTAACTTTACGTGACGCACTCTTGAGTTCATGTTCTTTTATTTAGTTCGGATAAAACTTACTGTTATTCATTTTTGACCTGCTGAAACCTAACAAGCCAAACAAACCAGCGCTAAACAGCCAGATAGAAGCTAAAAGTCATAAGCATAAAAAAGTTACAGCCGGAACAGCAGAATGGCAAATAAAAATTCCACCAGAAGCTAACACAACACTGGAATACAATGTTTTAGTAAAGTATTCAGTGCTTCCCACTTTAAATTTCTGCACCAAAGGTAGGCACTTTAGGAGAAGTCTAGTATGCACATCCATATATGCAGCTCGGCTTTTTTATGTCCGTTTTTCATAATTTAATAAAGTGATATTATACTACTATTGACCTATTACGGACGTTGTTGATAATTATCAATATAATTAATCATTATATCTTATTGAAACAAGGAGGTTTGCATAGATGCCGCTTTTCGAAAAATATAATACATTTCAGATAAAGTATTGATAATACTATAGTCATACGAAAAGGTAGGGAAAACTAATGTTACAACCTGTATTTGATTTTATTGAAAAGTTTGCAACTGACTTCTCTTGGAAGAGATTAATTATATTTTTTTCAATAATACTAATTCTTGGGTTCATATATTTTATATACGAAAGTCAAACAGCTAATAGTCAACTAACAAAATATGAACGAACAATTGATTTAGTTAAAAAATTTGATTCAATAAATACCGAAAATTCACAAACAAAAAAATCATATCTAACATTCAACTTGGCCTAAACGCAATAACTGAAAAAAAATCTGTCACATTTGATCTAAAAATAAATGATAAGTTTAAACAAGCAATAGCTGGTGGTGCCATATGGTTCGTATTTGCTTTGTTTTTTATTCCTAGTTTATTTACTAAATCTAATGAAGATTCATTAAATATAGTTATTGGTTGTTGCGCTATTGGCTTCTTTACTGGGCTTATCGGATACCTCTTACCAACTACTTTGAGCACTTGGATTTTGTATGGACTATATCCAATAGGTTTCAATATCTTTTTATTTGCTATTTTTGCATGGTACGGTAATAAAAAAGATTAAGGGATAACAAATCTCACAGAAATCATCAATGCACACCGTTAATGTCTAGTTTCAAGCAATATAAATTTAATAACTTATTGTCCGCTTGTGACCGAAACAGATCTAAGACAAAATCACCCAAAAGCAAACTGCAATTAATACAGTTCGTTAATTTATTTTAACTACTTAGCTTAACCAGCTTTTCTTGACGCACTCTTGCGTTCGTGTTCTTTTAAATACTTCTTACGAATACGAATTGATTCTGGAGTAACTTCTACCAACTCATCATCATCAATAAACTCAAGTGCCTGTTCCAGACTCATTCTTATTGGTGGCGTTAGAACAATATTTTCATCGGAACCTGATGCGCGAACATTAGTTAACTGTTTACCTTTTAATGCATTAACGACTAAATCGTTATCACGCGAGTGTATTCCGATAAGCATACCTTCGTAGACCTCTTCACCATGGCCAATAACTAAACGCCCGCGCTCCTGCAGATTGA
>JBMZNW010000074.1:0-9052 GCA_049619915.1 Gammaproteobacteria bacterium | reverse complement strand
CTCCGCTGCTGCCTTTTTCTTCTTTTCTTCTTCCAGTTTCTTTAAACGTAATTTCTCTTGCTCGGCTTTTTTTCGTGCCTGTTCTTTTTTCTTTTCAGCTTCTTGTTTCTTTTTTAATTCCTTTTCTTTTCGTTCGAGTTCTTTTTTGCGGTTTAATTCATCTTGCTTCTTTTTCTCTTCTTTCTCTTTTAAGCGTTTTAACTCTTGATCAATCTGATTTTTATCAACAGCCGTGGCTTTGACAATATTCACCATCGGTTTCGGTGGTGTTATTGGCTTAGAAGTAAAATCAAAGCTGAAAAAAAGTACAACGCCAATAATGAGATGAAGCGCTAAAGATAATAAAAAAGAACGTGAAGTTAGGAACCAGCTATAACGCATTATTTGTTTTCAGGCGGATCGGTCATCATGCCGACAGAAGGAACACCGGCACTTTGTAGTAAGGACATCGCTTGTACGACTTGTCCATAAGGTACATTGGCATCACCGCCAATAAGCACAGGTATTCCCGGCTGGTATTTTAATAAGGCGCTAACACGATTTACTAAAACGTCTGGCTTAACAGGCTTATCCTGATTATCACCATAGTTAATGTAATAGTTACCTTCTTTATCGATATTAACTATAACCGGTTCTTTTTCAGAAGGCGGTAAAGGTTCAGAAGAAGTTTGTGGTAAGTCAACTTTAATGCCCTGACTTAACAGCGGCGCTGTTACCATGAAGATAATTAGCAATACCAACATCACATCAATGTAGGGCACAACATTGATTTCAGACATGGGTCGTTTTTTGTTTCTTTGTCGCATTTACTTAACTATGCGCGTGACGATGTAGGATGGAAGAAAATTCTTCGACAAAATTATCGTAACGATTAATTAAACGTTCGACATCATAGGAATAGCGGTTATAAGCGACTACTGCTGGAATAGCGGCAAATAAACCCATTGTCGTTGCAATCAATGCTTCACTAATACCGGGTGCAACCATGGCAATAGTGGCTTGTTGCACTGTACCTAACGCTTGGAAGCTATTCATAATCCCCCAAACTGTACCAAACAAACCGACATAAGGGCTGGTCGAACCCACTGTTGCCAGAAAAGAAAGATTAGTTTCGAGATAATCCATTTCTCTATTCATAGCAATGCGCATGGCACGCTGTGAACCATCAAGCACGGCTTCAGGATCAATGCGTTCCTGTTTATTCAAACGCGCGAATTCCTTAAAACCGGCTTCGAATATTTTTTCCATGCCGTTCGGTTCATAATGCCGAGCAGAAATTTTTGTATATAAAGGACTGAGATCCTCAACGGACCAGAATTGATCTTCAAATTGTTCCGCTTCTCTTTTAGCTTTTTTTAATATGACGCGTTTATTAATGATCATGGTCCAAGATACGATTGAAGCAACAACAAGCGTCAACATAACTAGTTGCACAAGTAAACTGGCATTAAGAATAAGATCAAGAATCGAATGATCGGTTGTCATTTAGAAAGCTCCGTTAATAATTCTTTCGGCATCGCTGATGCTTTTAATGTTGTTGCATTTAAACAAGCTACTTTGACTTCAGCCTGCGTTAGTAATTCATCAGCGTCGTTATAAATTTGTTGTTGAAAAGTAATGCTGGCACCTCGGTGATTTAATATTGATGATGAAATCTTGAGTAAATCATCAAGCTTCGCCGGTTTTTTATAATCAATGGATACACTTTTCACTGCAAATATTAAATCATGTTGTTTAATTAGTTGTTCATGTTCAAAACCAATGCTGCGTAACCATTCTGTTCTTGCGCGTTCCATAAAACGTAAATAGTTAGCATAAAAAACAACGCCGCCGGCATCAGTGTCTTCATAATAGACCCTAGCTTGCCAATTAAATTCTGTGCTCATGAATATTTAAACCTTTTAATCTTCAGCGCCGTTAAAAAAATCATCTGCTTGTACAAGATCTTTTGGTGCTTCCAGACCAAAATGATGCCAGGCTGTTTTGGTTGCCATGCGCCCTCTTGAGGTGCGCATGATAAAACCCTGTTGTATTAAATACGGTTCGAGCACATCTTCAATCGTATCGCGTTCTTCACTAATCGCAGCAGCAAGACTGTCTACACCAACTGGGCCGCCATCAAATTTTTGTAATATCGCCAATAATAGTTTTCGATCCATCAAGTCAAAGCCATGTGCATCAACATTAAGCATATCCAATGCGCGTGCAGAAATTTCGCCGGTAATGACGCCATCGCCTTTAACTTGAGCATAATCACGCACACGACGTAATAAACGATTGGCAATACGTGGTGTGCCGCGTGAACGTGCGGCAACTTCGGCAGCACCTTTGGCTTCTATTTCAACTTCTAGAATATTGGCTGAACGTGTGACAATCTGACTTAACTCTTCCGGGGTATAAAATTCCAAGCGCTGTACAATACCAAAACGATCACGTAGCGGCGAAGTCAGTAACCCGGCTCGAGTTGTTGCGCCAACCAGCGTGAAAGGCGGAACATCAAGTTTAATTGCGCGAGCCGCAGGGCCTTCACCAATCATGATATCGATTTGGTAATCTTCCATTGCCGGATACAGGACTTCTTCAACAACCGCACCAAGACGATGAATTTCGTCGATAAACAATACATCGTGTGGTTCAAGATTCGTTAACAAGGCGGCCAAATCACCGGGGCGTTCCAATACCGGGCCTGATGTTTGCCGCATATTCACACCCATTTCATTGGCAATAATGTGTGCCAATGTTGTTTTACCCAATCCCGGTGGGCCAAATATCAAGACATGATCGAGCGATTCGCCACGTTGGCGTGCCGCGCCAATGAAAATATCCATTTGTTCGTGCACGGATGTTTGCCCAAGGTAGTCTTGTAAACGTTTCGGGCGCAGCGCATTGTCAGCTACATCATCTTCGGCTGAGTTTTGGGGTGAAATAACTTCGTTTGGTTCGACCATGTCGGGTGCCTATTTTCCCTGTAAACGTATGAATAAGCTAGTCGGGTTTTAATTTATATTAAATTACTTAAATGTGGCAAAGTCATGGACAAAAAAAGGAAAACTACAGATAACAACATAGTTATGCTGTTCGTTCAGTGCGCATAGACCGGAAACAAGCGTTTTTTCATACTGACTAGTAATCAATGTCGCTTATTAAGGACTCTTGCGAATACTTAAATAAATTAACCTTATTGTTTAATCGGTTTTATTTTTTTTGCTCTGGTGTAACAATAATTCGAATACCGCGTGTGGCAAGATGAACTTCGCGGAGAAAAAATGCGAGGCTAATGACAAGCGTTATTGTTGCGCCCATGAAAAGTAAACCAACTAGCCAGTCCAAATTTAAGACTAGCAAGGCTTCAAAAAAGAATACCGCAACAACAGAGCAGACTAATAATGCTGAAAGTACACACATAGTAATTGCTGCGCTCGCTACATTACGACGTTGCTCAAGGCTCTGTAATTCTGTTTTGACTTGAGCGGGTAAGTTTTCGGCAGTTTTTGAAGGATCTTCTGTTAGATAACGCCCCCGGTCTATTATTCGCGCCAGTCGGTTTGTCATTACGCCGAGCAATCCGGCCATGCCGGTTAGTAAGAAAGCCGGTGCTAAAGCTAATTGAACGGCGCTGGTTACATCACCGATATTATTCATCGATTCAAACATAAATATTTATCAAACTTAAAATATAGATTTATTTTTTAACAGAGTTTTTTAAAGCTTCGCGTATCAGTTCTTCGCTACTCATATTATCACTTGCTATAGCAAGCACGAACTTACTCGCTTCTTGTGGTTTATAACCGAGGCCAATCAAGGCGCTGACGGCTTCATCAACGGGATCAGGACTACTGGCCGGCGCATTGCTGGTTTTCTTGCTGCTTGTTGCCGGTAAGTCATCTAAACGATCGCGCATTTCAATAATTAAGCGTTCAGCCGTTTTTTTACCAACGCCGGGTAATTTAACCAAACGGTCGGCATCATTATTTTGCACACATAAGGCGAACTCATCGGCTTCTATTCCAGAAAGGATAGTTAAACCCATTTTTGCACCAACACCATTAACCTTGATTAAGGTTCTGAATAAATGCCGTTCTTCTTCGGTCGCAAAACCAAAAAGTAAATGTGCATCATCACGCACAACCATATGTGTATAGATTTCAACTTCGTTATTGGCTTCCGGTAAGGCATAAAAAGTTGTCATTGGTGCTTCGACTTCATAGCCGACACCTTGTACATCTAATAAAAGAAGTGGAGGTTGTTTCTTAACAATTTTCCCACGTAAAAACCCAATCATTACTGTAACCTTCCGTAGCGAATACCCGACACACCTTGCATTCGTAATAAACCTTCGCGTGAATTTGCATGACAAAGCGCAATAGCTAATGCATCAGCAGCATCGGCAGTTGGCTGTTTATCCAAACACAGTAATATTTTGATCATATGTTGAACTTGTTCTTTTGCAGCATGGCCTTTACCAACGGTTGCCTGTTTGACCTGATTAGCCGTGTATTCATAAACAGGCAAATCCTGAATAGCCGCAGCGGCAATAGCAACACCGCGTGCTTGGCCAAGTTTAATGGCTGAATCAGCATTGCGATTCATAAAGATTTTTTCTACAGAAACTTCTTCCGGTTGGTATTCCTGTATTAATGAAGTGATGCCTTCATGAATGATTTTTAATTTTTCTGCCAGCGTTTCACCTTTTACTTTGATAACGCCATTAGCGACATGTTTGGAATGATTACCTTTGGAATCTATGACGCCATAACCTGTGTTGATAGAGCCCGGATCAATTCCTAGTATCCTTATCACGACTATTGCGCTCGATTAACCTTCGTTCGTGACGCTATGAAGTTATATGGTGTTCTCATTAATTTTATTTAGCTCAACTCTGCTAAGACGTCGTCAGGTATATCTGCATTTGAATAGACTTTTTGAACATCATCGAGATCTTCAAGTACATCGAGTAGTTTCAACATGCTTTCCGCACCCTTTTTATCAAGTTCGCTTGTTGTTGAGGCACGCATGGTGACTTCGGCGTTTTCCGGTTCGAAGCTTGCTGCGACTAATGCCTCTTTTACATCAACAAAACTATCTGGTTCAGTAATTACATCGATAGAACTGTCGTTATTGGTAATCACATCATCGGCGCCACCTTCCAAAGCTGCTTCCATAACGGCATCTTCATCAAGCCCAGCAGGAAAAGAAATTAAACCGACTTTAGTAAAGAGATAAGCAACAGAACCGTCTGTACCTAAATTGCCACCGTATTTTGAAAAAGCATGGCGCACTTCAGCAACAGTTCGGTTTTTATTATCAGTCATAGTATCGACTAGAACTGCAACTCCGCCGGGGCCGTAACCTTCATAACGAATCTCTTCGAGGTTTTCGCCTTCATTATCTCCAGAGCCACGTTTAACCGCGCGTTCAATCGTGTCTTTCGGTAGACTTTGTGATTTTCCTGCATCAATTGCCGCACGTAATCTTGGGTTGGCATCTGGATCGCCACCGCCAAGTTTGGCCGCTATGGTGATTTCTCGAATAAGTTTGGTGAAGAGCTTGCCGCGTTTCGCATCTTGTTTACCTTTACGATGCTGGATATTCGCCCATTTACTATGACCTGCCATTATTTCCTTCCGAATTAATTTATTTAAGAATTATGTTGCGATTCTAACATTCAAGTTAATGCTGCCCAAGCAGGCGAGGAATACGTGTTGTGAATCAGGCGTCGCCAGCCAGCTTTTTTTGATCAGCGGTAAAATCTAATAAACGTTGAATTGAGCCTCTAGCGCGTTGAACAATATCAGTATCAACAAAAACTTCGTTCTCGCCAGTTTCCAGAACATGCGCTAACTTACGCAAACTGTTCATTGCCATCCACGGGCAATGTGCACAACTGATACAGGTTGCGCTTTTACCTGCCGTTGGTGCTTCGATCAAAACTTTATCAGGCGCAGCTTGTTTTATTTTGTGAAAAATACCTTTGTCTGTAGCAATAATGAATTCTTTTGCAGCCATTTCTTTAACAGCATTAATAATGCCTGTGGTTGAGCCAACCATATCTGCATGTTCAATGACGGATGCAGGAGATTCGGGATGGACCAATACTTTCGCATCAGGATGATGCTCGCATAAGGCTTCGAGTTCTTTACCTTTAAATTCTTCATGCACAATACAAGCGCCTTGCCAGATAAGCATATCTGCGCCGGTTTCTTTTTGTACATAATCGCCAAGGTATTTATCCGGCGCCCAGATTATTTTTTCACCTTTGGCGGTTAGATGTTTAATGACATCAACAGCGCTGCCGGATGTGACCATCCAGTCCGCGCGTGCTTTAACAGCTGCGCTGGTATTGGCATAGACAACAACAGTGTGATCAGGATGAGCATCACAAAAAGCAGAAAACTCATCTTCCGGGCAGCCCAAATCCAAAGAACAGTTTGCGCCGAGATCTGGCATTAGGATGCGTTTTTCTGGATTGAGTATTTTCGCTGTTTCGCCCATGAACTTTACGCCGCAGACGATCAATGTTTCAGCATCTGATTCATTACCAAAACGCGCCATGTCGAGAGAGTCAGAAACATAGCCGCCAGTTTCATCAGCTAATACCTGTAACTCAGCCTCAGTGTAATAGTGCGCGACCATTACGGCGTTTTGTTTTTTAAGCTGAGCTTTTATTTTTTCGACTAATTCTGCGCGTTCGGCATCGTCGATCTGTTCTACAACAGTCGGTGGGATTTGTTCTTTTTCTAACGTGTAAGAACGTTGAAGTGTAGCGTTATCTGTCATAATAAAAATAGTGGCTCAATGAGCCACGTTTAACAAGATGTAACGGTGTAAATTATTCAGATTTTGCCAGCTTAATGCCTAATTCTCGTAGCTGTCTGTTGCTGGCTGTTGATGGCGCTGACGTTAATAAACAACTGGCGCTTTGTGTTTTTGGAAACGCAATCACATCACGAATCGATTCACAGCCTGCCATTAACATAACGGTACGATCCAGACCAAAAGCGATACCGCCATGTGGTGGACAACCATAAGCTAACGCGTCTAATAAGAAACCAAATTTTTCGCGCGCTTCTTCTTCGTCTATGCCTAAGAGTTCTAATACGGCCGATTGCATTTCTGCATCGTGTATACGAATAGAGCCGCCGCCTAATTCAGTGCCATTTAGTACCAGATCATAAGCGCGAGATAATGTTTTGCCTGGGTTTTCTTTTATAGACGGGATATCTGTTGTGTTCGGTGCAGTAAACGGGTGATGTAATGAGTCCCAACGTTTTTCATCTTCGTTGTATTCAAACATCGGGAAGTCGACGACCCACATTGGCGCCCATTCACCTTTAAGCAACTCAAGATCTTGACCCAGTTTGTTACGTAATGCGCCAAGCGCATCATTAACAACTTTGGTCTTATCTGCGCCAAAGAATATTAAGTCGCCGTCTTTCGCATTAGTGCGTTCAATAATACTGAGTGCAACTTCATCAGGCAGGAATTTCAGTATCGGTGATTGCAAGCCTTCAGTACCAGCCGCAACATCATTAACTTTAATATAAGCCAAACCACGTGCACCGTATTGCGCGACATAATTGGTGTACTCATCAATTTGCTTGCGTGATAAAGCACTGCCGCCCGGAACATGTAATGTTGCAACTCGACCGTTTTCCATATTGGCTGGGCCAGAGAAAACTTTAAACTCAACGTCTTTCATCAAGTCGCTGACATCGATCAGTTCTAATGGATTGCGTAAATCAGGTCTGTCGCTACCAAAGCGTTCCATTGCTTCAGCATAAGTCATGCGCGGGAATGGAGAAGGCAATTCAATATCGAGCACATTCTTGAACAAGGTAATCAGCATTTCTTCCATCATGCCGGTGATGTCGTCTTCATTCATAAAAGACATTTCGATATCAAGCTGAGTAAATTCAGGCTGACGGTCGGCGCGTAAATCTTCGTCGCGGAAACAACGCACGATTTGGTAATAACGATCCATGCCGGACATCATTAACAACTGTTTAAATAATTGTGGTGATTGTGGCAGTGCGAAGAAATTACCCGGATTGGTACGGCTGGGCACCAAGTAATCGCGAGCGCCTTCCGGCGTTGCCTTGGTCAGCATCGGTGTTTCAATATCAAGAAAACCGCGTGCATCCAGAAAGTCTCGCATTTCTTTTGCTATTTTCGAGCGTAAACGTAAGTTGCGTTGCATAAATGTGCGACGTAAATCGACATAACGGTATTTCAGTTTTATATCGTCATGAACATGTTCGTCGTCCATTTGAATAGGTGGTGTTTTCGCTTTATTCAGGATTTCGATGGAATAGCCCAGTATTTCAACTTCACCGGTCGGCATTTCTGGATTAATCGTGCCTTCTGGGCGGCTACGGACTTTACCGGTAATTTTTATAACGAATTCATTCCGTACAGAATCAGCGATAGCAAACGGTTCAGCACGATCAGGATCAAATACGATTTGCGCGATACCTTCGCGATCTCGAAGGTCGATGAAAATGACGCCACCGTGATCTCGACGACGATGAACCCAGCCGCAAAGCTCGATTTCTTGATCTATATGACTGCTATTTAATTCTCCGCAATAATGACTGCGCATGGTTTTTCCTATCTGGCCTGAACAAAGGGCGGAATAGTACGAGCCAGCAGGACTTTACGCAACAAGATTGCTATTAAAATGCACTTTTTCGCTATTGTTGTTGAGTCAGTTCTGTTCGAATTGGGCCATCAGGAACGATAACGCCCATAGAAATGATAAATTTAAAGCCTTCTTCCACCGTCATGTTTAATTCAGTTATTTCATCACGCGGCGTCATAATAATAAAACCTGAGGTTGGATTCGGTGTTGTCGGGACAAAGACTGCGCATAAACCTTCAGGAATATGTTCAATTTCAGTGCCGACATTGTCATTGCTAAGAAAACCAATGCTCCAGACGCCTTTGCGTGGGTATTCAAGCATAACCACTTTGCGAAAAGATTTACCTTTATCATCGAAAAGCGTTGTCGCAATCTGTTTAACGCTGCTATAGATTGATCTAACCAGCGGTATTC
>JBMZNW010000073.1:0-9069 GCA_049619915.1 Gammaproteobacteria bacterium | reverse complement strand
CGGCCTTCATCATCGGCGACTTCCCAGCCGAGCTTGTCCGTTACTTTATCTGGCTCTTTTTTGCTAAAGATAGCGGTGCCGCTATAGCCTTTTTTCAAGGCATCATTGTAAAAAGCATGATAGCCCTTTGGGTTTAATATCTCTTCAACCAACTGTTCTACTTGTGCTTTGGTTTCCTGTATACAAATGACATCGGCTTTGGTTTTTTGTATCCAATCAAAAAAACCTTTGCGATGTGCAGCACGGATACCGTTTACATTGACGCTGATGACTTTCACGACTTTCTCTACCTTTGTTTAAACTTGCCCTGTATCATACACGACTACAAGATGTAGTCAGCAGAACGACGCAGGAAGCGAAAGAGCGACTGACAAACCGCATGATAAATAACAAGAATATTTTCAGGAAATCTAATGGAACAATATCAAAAAGAATTTATTGAATTCGCTATAGAAAAGCAGGTGCTGCGATTTGGCGAATTCACCTTGAAGTCAGGACGCATTAGTCCTTATTTTTTTAATACCGGTTTATTTAATGATGGCAAAAGCCTGGCCGAACTGGGTAAATATTATGCGCAAGCTGTAAAACATTCTGGTGTTGAATTCGATATGATTTTTGGACCGGCATATAAAGGCATACCTTTGGCCTCAACAATGGCTATTGCGTTTCAGGAACAACACCAAATAAGTTATCCATTCTGTTTTAATCGCAAAGAAGTTAAAGATCATGGTGAAGGCGGCTTAACTTTCGGCTCCGAAATTAATGGGCGCATCCTGATTATAGATGATGTTATTTCTGCCGGAACGGCGATACGTGAATCAATGGATATCATCAACGCAAAAGGCGGCAAAACTGTGGCTGCTGTCGTTGCGGTTGATAGACAGGAACGCGGTCAGGGCGAATTATCAGCAATACAGGAAGTGGAACAACAGTACCAAATCAAAGTCATAAACATTATTAGTCTGGAGAATATAATTTCCTATTTACAGGAACACGGTGAATCGCAGGCTCATATTGATGCAATAAATGCATACAAGCAACAATATGGCGCTGCGAATACATGATTTGAGCAAGCAAGCGTATTATACTTAGAAAATATTAATACTTTGAAACACAGTCAGGAGACATGTTGTGAAAAAACAAATATTTAATACAGTTATCATTTCTCTCGCACTTTCAAGCTTAGGCTTACCAGAAACAGCTCAAGCAAGATTAAAATGCTGGACAAATAGCGAAGGCGTCAAAGAATGCGGTAACGCTGTTCCACCAGAATATGCGCAACAGGGTCACCAGGAATTAAGTAAAGGCGGCATGGTAAAAAAAGAAACCGAGCGCGCTAAAACAGATGAAGAATTAGCGGAAGCTAAGCGCCTTGAAAAAATTCAAGCAGAGAAAGACAAACTCGCTGCTGAACAAAAAAAGAAAGACGCCATACTGCTGCAAACATTCAGCTCTGTAGAAGATATTGAAAGAGCAAGAGATGAACGCGTTACTCAACTGGAAGCAGCGATTAAACTAACACAGCAAAGATCTGAAAAGATACAGGAAGATCTGGATAAACGAATTAAAAATGCAGCAAATGCTGAAAGAGCTGGCAAAACACCATCAGAAGCACTGCTAAAAGATATTGATTCTTTAAAAAGACAAATTAAAAATAATGACAAGTTTATTGAAGGCAAACGTGCTGAACAGGAAGTTATTAAAGAAGATCACGCAAAAGACATTGCGCACTTTAAAGAACTTAAAGGAATTAAAAATTAGTTTTTAATTAACGAAATAAACCAGCTTTCATTGCGACCCACTGTTCATCCCAATGTTCAGTGGGTTTTTTTGCGAATGAACTTCGAACAAACTGCGAAAGCTTGCCTTCAACATAAGTTAACATTTGGTTCGCGGCAGCTTCCATATCACTGATTGCTCTTGTGCCTTCAGAAAGGTTTGCTTCTCTTAAAACTTGTCGCAACTGCGTTTCCAGCCTTTCAAAAAACTGCATAACGCGCGCATGCAATCTTTCATTCTCACCTAACAAGGCATCACCAATTAGGATACGTGTTATACCGGGGTTCTTCTCTGAAAAAGCTAACATTAATTGAATAATTTTTTCACAACGAACCGCGGCGTCTTTTTCATTACTGGTTATTTTATTAATTAATCCAAACACCGACTCTTCCGCAAAATCAATTAACGCTTCAAACATTTTTGCCTTACTTGCAAAGTGCCTATACAAAGCTGCTTCAGAAACACCAACAGCGCTGGCCAAGCCTGCTGTCGTTATTCTTAAACCTGGATTTGTTTCCAGTTCACTCGCCAGCACTTCAAGAATTTGTTGTCGTCTGCTTGGTTTGTTATTTGTAGCCATAAAACCCTTTAATGAATAGATGAAGCTCTGCTTCCATGAATTAATGTACCCACACCTACGTCGGTTAATATCTCTAATAAAACAGCATGCTCAACACGGCCATCAATAATATGAGAAGTTTTAACGCCGCCATGTACTGCATCTAATGCCGAACGTATTTTAGGTAACATGCCGCCGTGTATGACACCTTTATCAATCAGCGCATCTACTTCTTCTGCGGAAAGCCCGGTTAAAACTTCACCTTCAGCATCAAGTAAGCCTGCTGTATTCGTTAGCATCATTAACTTTTCTGCTTTCAATACTTCAGCAAGTTTTCCAGCCACCAAATCAGCATTAATATTATAGGATTGTCCCGACTCATCGACGCCTATCGGCGCAACGACAGGAATAAAATCACCCTGCGTCAACATATCAATTACAGCAGTATCAATACTATCGACTTCACCAACATGGCCAATATCAATAATCTCTGGTGCTTCCAGTTCTGGGCTGCTACGTTTTATCTCTAGTTTTCTGGCTCTAATCAAATCACCATCTTTACCGCTTAAACCGACAGCGTTACCGCCATGACGGTTAATAAGCGTGACAATTTCTTTATTTACCAAGCCACCTAAAACCATTTCAACAATATCCATGGTTTCATTATCGGTAACACGCATGCCTTCGATAAACTTAGACTCTTTGCCGACTCGCTCCAGTTGTAAACCAATCTGCGGTCCACCGCCATGAACAATAACCGGGTTCATACCCACCAGTTTCATTAAAACAACATCTCGAGCAAACCCAGACTTAAGTGTTTCATCAGACATAGCATTACCACCATATTTGATAACAATTGTTTTGCCGCTAAATTTTTGTATATAAGGTAATGCTTCTGTTAATACTTCAGCGATATAAGCTGGTTTTTTATCTGGTTCTGACATTAATTTCTGGCATTAATATTTAATTAATAATTACTTTGAATAAAAATAGTTTGAGTAACTTTAAAATAAAGCCTGTTCTAAAATGGCACATCAACATCAGGAAGAACCTGTTTGATGGCATCGCGGAACTGCGCCTTAATTCGTTCCAACACCGCATCACTTTCTCCTTCAAATCTCAAGACAATATAAGGAGAAGTATTAGATGGACGAGCCAAGCCCCAGCCATCTGTATATTCAATTCGTACGCCATCAATATCAATCACTTCTGCATTGTCAGATGAAAGCTTGCCTGCAAGCTCTTTCATAAAGCCGCTATGCTGTCCTTCTTCCAAAGGCAGTCTTAATTCTGGTGTTGAAGTACCTTCCGGTAATTCAGCAAACAGTTCTGTTGGCGATGTTTTAGAATTAGTAAATATCTCAATAAAACGCGCTGCCGTGTATAAAGCATCATCAAAGCCATACCAACGCTCTTTAAAAAAGATATGTCCGCTCATTTCACCGGCCAATGGCGCATCAACCTCTTTCATCTTGCTTTTTATTAATGAATGACCTGTTTTCCACATTAATGGCTCACCGCCACTAGATTCAATAATCGATTTTAAATAACGGCTACATTTCACATCAAAGATAATGGGCGCACCCTGATTTCGTGACAACACATCTTTTGCCAACAACATTAACTGTCTGTCCGGCCATATAATATTACCTTCTGCATCAACAATACCGAGACGATCACCATCACCATCGAAAGCAAAACCGACATCAGCGCCTTCGGCTTTAACTTTTTCTATAAGCTCTTGTAAGTTTTCTGGCTGACTTGGATCAGGATGATGATTAGGAAACGAGCCATCTATATCACAATACATTTCTATAACATCGTGGCCAATCGCATTCAGTAATTGCGGAGCTAATGTACCAGCAGCACCGTTACCGCAATCGACAACGACTTTTAACGAAGAGCCTAATGCAACAGGAATATCTTCAGATATGCGGCGGACATAATCAGCAGCGATATCAGCATGGCGTAAATCACCTTGACCCGTTGTAAACTCACCAGAAGCGACGCGCTTTTGAATTTCAGCAATGTCATCACCACTTAATGTATTACCAGCAAGCATCATCTTCAGGCCATTATATTCTGGCGCATTATGACTTCCAGTTATCATAACGCCGCTACCTGTCTCCAGATGGTACGTTGCGAAATATAGAACCGGCGTTGGCACAAGACCGATATCAATCACATCGCGACCAGTGCTACGCAAACCCTTAATTAAAGCGTCCCCTAACATGGGACTTGAAAGCCTACCATCACGCGCAACAACAATACCTTGTTGTCCTTGTTCATGCGCCATGGTACCTAGAGCTTTACCAATTTGTTCAACCGCACTTTCTGTTAATACGTCTTCAACAATGCCGCGTATGTCATAAGTTCGAAAGATAACCGGTGAAACTTCTTCTTTAGCAGGTAAGTCAGGCACATCTGTTCCAGCAGGAGGCGTATCATCATTAGCACCTATTACTGATGGCGATTCCTCTGCCACCGCCTCTGGTTTAGCTTTTTGAGGTTTAGCTATCATCGTAACATCGTCACCTGTTAGACCTTGTGAAAGAGGTTTTAAATTCGCGGCGATCCTGTCACCTTTTGGTAAGTGAGGGATCATGTGTTCAACACCGCCATGCGCACCCTCAGCTATTGCACGCACAACGCCTTCATACGTAATTAAGTCATCTTCAGAATCTTTATTTGATGGTGCTACACTTGCATTACGTTTTTTCATAACAAAAAACGCACCGACAAGAATAAGTAGAATGATAACGATTGCAATCGGCATAACAGGCAAACCGGAAGAAGCACTATCAGTTGCAGCAACAGCAGTACCCGTCCAGTAAGCAATAATCCAACGCGTATCATTAACACTAACTGTTGTTGCTTCGCCATTCTTAAAAGCATTGTTACCAAAACTGTTTAAAGCCATTTCTTTTCCAGCACCACGCTGGATTAACTCTGCATAACCATCGTTTACAACTAGGCCTTCAGCAAAGGTCTTAAAGACTTCAACATCAAGACTTAAATGAATTAAACCAACTACTTCAAAGCTGTCGTTAACAACGCGTTCGATAAAAACAACATGTTGATTAGGTGTCCCAAACAAGTGCGCTTCGGCATTAACCTGATTTGAAGTTTCCGCTTTACTAAGCATTTCGATTGAGGCATAGCTTAATGGTGGCACCGCTGAGCTATCAGCTTCATAAGACCGCGGTTTCAGAAAACGAAGTTTTAACGCGTTATCAAATAAAGCTTGTTTTGCATCTGCTGCCAAACTTAATGTTTCAGTGTCTGTGCTTTCTACAAACAACGAAATCGTTGTTTGATCTTTTGCCAAAGCTGAAAGCTTATCCTTTATCCCGGTAACATTTTTTTGTACATGCGCTGCAATATCACGCGCCATTTTTTCTTTAGCTTCACTTTCTGCTTTAGCAGCATCAGCTGATATTTTCGAAAATAACGTCCAACCTCCGCCAGCAACAACAAAGATAACAAGCACGATGACAGAAATCGTTATTGCTTGTCTAACAGCTCTTCGACTAAAACGTCGATTACTAACTGGCCCTTCAACCATTCACATTTCCCCCGGTGCTAATAGATACATTCTCTTGAGACACACCAGTATGGCCAAAGCCGCCAGCACCTCTATCTGTCTCAGTGAATGACTCTACAAATTCAAAACTTGCTTGTACAACTGGCATAATAACCATTTGAGCAATTCTATCGCCCGGATTGATTGTGAAAGCATCATCACTTCTATTCCAACAAGAAACAAAAACCTGTCCCTGATAATCCGAATCAATCAAACCTGTTAGGTTTCCAAGCACAATGCCATGTTTATGGCCTAAGCCTGAACGCGGTAATAACATTGCAGCATAAGCACTATCATCGATATGCATGGCAAAGCCTGTTGGTATTAATGTTGTTTCGCCTGCTTTGATTACTAATGTGCTATCAAGACATGCACATAAATCGAGACCCGCAGAACCTTCAGTTGCATATTCAGGTAATGGAAATTCCTTACCCAAACGCTCATCAATGAGCTTTATTTGTATTTTTTTCATTATATTGATTTGCTATAAGACTGATTAAGTTTCTCGCCAAACGTGATTTTGGCGCAGATTCAAAATGTTGTTTTCCCGTTTTCCAATAAATCGTCAACGCATTTGTATCAACATCAAAGCCCTGACTTTCTCCTACTTGATTTGCAGCGATCATATCCAGCTTTTTCGACTGTAATTTTATTTGCGCATTCGTTTCAAGGTTTTCTGTTTCCGCTGCAAAGCCGACTGAAAAAGGCGCATTTTCTAAGGCACTCACTGCTGCCAAAATATCGGGGTTCTTCTTAAGCTTCAGCTGAAGTGAGTCTTCCGATTTTTTTATTTTCTGATTTGCGACATTTTCCAAGCTGTAATCAGCAACTGCGGCAGCAGAAATAAAAATATCGATATCACTTATCTGCTTCATCACCGCATTATGCATTTCCACAGCAGACATTACTTTAGTAATACTCACTCTTTCCGGCTCAGATATATTAACCGGCCCGGAAACAAGCGAGACATCAGCGCCAGCTTCAATCGCCGCAGCTGCAACAGCATAACCCATTTTGCCGGAACTACGGTTACTAATATAACGAACCGGATCAATCGCTTCTCGCGTCGGCCCGGCAGTAACCAGTATGCGTGAACCCGACAAAATATTTGTTTCAAATGACTTTGCTGTCATTAATGCTATTTCTTCTGCTTCCAGCATTCTGCCAGGGCCAGTTTCACCACAAGCTTGTTCACCTTCAGCAGGCCCGAGAATAGCAACACCTCTGCTTTTTACTTTTTCCAGGTTTTCCTGCGTAGCTGAATTTAGCCACATCTGTTGATTCATCGCTGGTGCCAATAAAACAGGCGCATTTGTCGCCAGACATAAAGTACTTAATAAATCATCGGCAAAACCATTGGCAAAGCGAGCAATAAAATTTGCGCTGGCCGGTGCAATCAAAACCAAATCAGCCCATCTTGCCAACTCGATATGTCCCATTGCCGCTTCTGCTTCTAAATCGAGCAATTCAGTATGCACGGGTTTTCCGGATAGCGCCTGAAAAGTCAGTGGCGTAACGAATTCACAGGCAGCCTTTGTCATAACAACACGTACATCCGCACCCTGATTACGCAACAAGCGCAATAATACGGCAGACTTATAAGCGGCAATACCGCCCGTTACGCCGAGTAAAATTCGTTTTCCTGTTAACTGATACATATATTTTTGATTTTACCTTATTATTGCTATAAGTAACGTACATATTAAGCATGTACTTACATACAATAAAACCAAGTGAAGGCTTTGTACAAGCAGAGCTTTTGCTTGATGGCGAGGCAAAAGTGCACGCAAGGAGGAAGTTTATATAAATAAATGACCGACTGAGTACTCTTTTACCAACAGTAGGCGCTTTAGGCGACGAAGCCAGCGAGCAAAAGAGCAATTGTACGGAGCACTCACAATAACAAGGAGAGTTATAATGCCTATCAATAAATGGCCAACGCAGGAACGCCCTAGAGAAAAGCTACTAGAAAAAGGACCCGCCGCATTATCTGATGCTGAAATATTAGCGATTTTTCTTAGAACCGGCAGCAAAGGTGTCTCAGCATTAGATTTAGCCCGCGAACTGCTGGATAAATACCAAGGACTGAGACAGCTGATAGATAGCGATCAAAAGCAATTTTGCCAAACCAAAGGGCTGGGAATGGTTAAATATGCACAAATCCAGGCAGCGATTGAGCTGGGAAAACGCTATCTTCAATCAGAACTTGAGATTGGTGATGCTTTTACTAATCCCGAACAAACGCGGGAATTTCTGACAATGAAGCTTCGCGCCTACCCTTATGAGGTCTTTGCCTGTCTTTATCTGGATAATCGGCACAGATTAATCAGTTTTGATGAGCTTTTTCGCGGAACGATTGATAGCGCACAGGTTCATGCCCGCGAAGTAGTGCGGGCAGCGCTGAAACATAACGCTGCGGCGGTCATTTTCTCGCATAATCACCCTTCTGGCGTGGCAGAACCGAGCCAATCAGATGTTAATTTGACGCTAGAATTGAAGAAAGCACTGCAATTAGTCGATGTCAGAGTACTGGATCATCTGGTTATTGGTAGTGGTGAAGCCATTTCACTGGCTGAACGAGGTCTAATATAAGTAAATCTGACAGCGAAATACTTGGATCCGCGCTTCAATGCATGTACAATCCGCGCTCTTTTTTATTATGAACGACGAGAAGAACTATGTCTCAGGTATGTGAAGTAACGGGTAAACGCCCAATGGTTGGGAATAACGTATCCCACGCAAATAACAAAACAAGACGCCGTTTCATCCCTAATCTGCAATCCAGACGTTTTTGGGTTGAGAGCGAAAATCGCTGGGTTCGATTACGTATAAGCAAAAAAGGCTTACGTATTATCGACAAAAATGGCATCGAAAGCGTTCTTGCTGACATTAAAGCTCGTAACAAAGCAAGCTAAGGGTTAAGACTATGCGTGATAAAATTAAACTCGTCTCATCAGAAGGAAACGGTCACTTTTATACAACGACCAAGAACAAACGTACCATGCCGGAAAAAATGGAGATCAAAAAATATGATCCTGTTGCTCGCAAGCATGTGATTTATAAAGAAGCAAAAATTAAGTAATTCCAAACGGATAAACTGAAGAAATAGCACCGCAAGGTGCTATTTTTTTGCCCGCAGGACGCGTGT
>JBMZNW010000072.1:0-9179 GCA_049619915.1 Gammaproteobacteria bacterium | reverse complement strand
AGAACTTTTCGAGCGAAGATTTTGCGAAATCACATCCCGCTGGTGAATTGGGCAAAAAATTAACGACGTATGTAGGTGATCTTGCCATCAGCGGAAATAAAGTTCCATGCGTCGAAATTGATGCAAGTATTAAAGATGCGATCAAGCAGGCGCGTAGTGAAATGCCTGCGGGCGAAAGCCTGACGCATTGCGAGGAATGCGAAGAAATTATTCCCGAAGCGCGTCGACTTGCCATTGTTGGTGTTCGTTTTTGTGTAAATTGTCAGACTGAGCATGATAAAAACAAGGCTGTTTTCTCTGGCTATAACCGCCGTGGCAGCAAGGACAGCCAGCTCAGATAAGAGTTTCCGTGAGTTTTTGTTAATTTCTCATCATAGTTTTTTTCTACCGGGTCGATAGATATTTTTAATCGGTCTTTATATTTCAATTCTGTAGATAAATTCCGGTTTTCTGCGATAATGCGCCTACTTTTAACAGGGTTACGGAATTATAACGGGTTAGACTTCCTGTTTTCTGAAACCAACTATCCATAATATTTTCCTAAGGAGATTTAAGCATGTCTGTATTAGTAGGTCGCGAGGCACCGGATTTTACCGCTCCAGCTGTATTGGCTGACGGCACTATTGTTGATGAATTTAACCTGAAAACCGAGATTAAAGGTAAGAATGCGGTAATTTTCTTTTACCCATTGGACTTCACTTTTGTTTGTCCTTCTGAATTAATCGCTTTCAGCAAACGTGTAAGCGAATTCGAATCTCGCAACACACAAGTTATCGGTGTTTCTATCGATTCTCACTTCACTCATAACGCATGGCGTAATACTTCAGTAAACGATGGCGGTATTGGCGCAGTGGGTTATCCTTTGGTTGCTGACATGACTCACGGTATTTGTCAGGCTTATGATGTTGAAACTCCTGACGGTGCAGTTGCTTTCCGTGGCTCTTTCTTAATTGATACCAATGGCGTAGTCAGACATCAAGTTGTTAACGACTTACCATTAGGTCGTAACGTTGATGAAATGATTCGTATGGTTGATGCGTTATTATTCCACGAAGAGCACGGCGAAGTTTGCCCAGCTGGTTGGAATAAAGGTGACGAAGGTATGCAAGCTAACCCTGATGGTGTTGCTGCTTATCTATCTAAGAACGAAGATAAACTGTAAGAATTAGTTTACGTTCTATTTAGAAGCCCGGGTTATTTTTAATCCGGGCTTCGCTTATATGGACATAAGCGGTAGACAGCGTCAGGAACAAGCTGTCGAATAAATTAAATACTGCACAAGATAAATTTAGAATGCGGAAACGAAACAAGCCCGTAACAACTATTAAAGTCTAATTACCGTCGAACGTTAACTCATACGTTAACCCGTCTTGGCTTTTACCAGTCTTTCCCCGCTGTGAAGAAAAGTACAGTCTTTTACCATCAGGTGAAAACGCAGGCCCGGTAATTTCAGATCTATCTTGCCCATATATTTGTACCAGCACATGCGGCTTATAGTTATTATCAAGCGCAACAATCTGCATATTGCCGCCGTCTTCAGCAATTAATAATTCGCCGCTTGGCGCAACGTCAATATTATCAACGCCTGTAAGTAATGGCTGATTATAGTCAGCAGCATCATAAAGCTTTGTTATCAATCCGGTGTCGATATGGAATTGCCAAACGACATTATCTTTTTTAGTTGTGAAAGATACTTTGCCATCATGATAAACAATGCCTTCTCCACCTTTAAAGCGAGCCGCTTCTTCTAGCTGATATCGCGTTGGTTTTGTCTTCGCCAGTGGATCAGCTATTTTTTCCCATGACAGAATATTTTTATCGGCAACAGCAACTTCAAGAACACCTTTAGACAAATCATTTTTTGATTCGGGCTTAAAACGATACAAACATCCATCTTTAACATCTTCTGTCATATAACAATAATGCGTTTTTGGATCGACAGCGACAGCTTCGTGATTAAATGAACCCATTAACGGTAGGACGATTGCTTTTTGGTTACCTTCGGGATCACATTCATAGACCTGACCTGCATCACCATTTTCCTCACAGGATAACCAAGTATTCCACGGCGTTTTTCCGCCGGCACAATTACGAGACGTATTGTTTAATATGGAATAGGCATCGACAATTTCACCTTTGCTATCAAAACGTATCGCACCTACTCCACCGCCTTTATTTTCGTTTTCACAATTGGAAACATAAATCCAACCATTATCTTCGCTCGGGAAACATGCACCTCCATCAGGAGCGCCATGCCATAGAAAAGAATTATTATGCGTAACTACTTTACTCGATTGGGCAACAACACGAATTGAACAACCGACAGGAATATCAATATTAAACTCTTTAATAAATTGGAGGTTTTTATTTAGCGCTTGCGGCACGCTAAAACAAACTTGGGGAACAGCCAGACCGCCTAAACCTAGCATGGCATACTTTAAAAATTGACGACGAGAGTGATATGTATTCATAACTCTAGTGTAAATGATTTATATGAGTATTTTATTACAAAGATTATTAATTCGAGCTAGAGATAGCTATTCAAGATACTTGCGGAAAGTTTGCAGCATGTTTTTCGATCCATTCCGTCGCTGCCAGCTCACTTGATATTTCTCGTCCTTCTTTTTGTAAAAGCTCGTTTCGATAATGTTCAATATGACAGATCTGCTCAACCATTCTTAATAAAAACAGTTTTTCTTTGCATACAATAAATTCAACTCCCACTTCATACATATCGCCAGCCGGCTTACTCCAGACTATGCGGCCTTCTATTTCAAAAGAAGGATCAATACATTCTATTGTCATCTTAACTACGCTGTCTTTTTCAACAGGACTTGAACAAAGACAACTAACGCCACCAATACTGACATTATTCAGTGTATTTGTTCCTGCAAAAGTCGCTTCTTTTCCACACTCTTTTGCTATCAACTCAACAGGAATGCTGGATGGATGACGGATGAACTCTCTCAATATTTAACTCCTAAAACGCAAAAGAAAGCTTGCTCTATCTGTTATCGGCAAAAAACAGCGTTACTAAAACAAAAAAGGCCTTAAAAGGCCTTTTTGTTTAAACTTTTTACTTTCTATAATTTACTAACCGAAACTAATCTTATTCTCAAGGTTAGTTCTTGAGTCGGCATTATTTAGCGCTTCTTCCAGTTCAATACGGCCTTCTTTGTATAGATTAAAAAGCGCTGTATCAAACGTCACCTTTGAGAATCAACTCAGCGATATGTGGTGTATTAATCATAATCTCAATCGCCGCACATCGTTTACCATCAACAGTAACAACTAAGCGCTGCGAAATAACCGCTCGAACGTTTAATGATAAATCCATAAACAATTGTTTGTGACTTTCCTGCGGGAACATATTAATAACACGTTCCATTGCCTGGTTAGCGTTATTAGCATGCATCGTGGAGATAGCCAAGTGACCTGTATTACTTAGCTCTAAGGCCGCTTCCATAGTCTCACGATCACGAATCTCACCAATTAAAATAACATCGGGTGCTTCACGCAATGAAGCTTTTAATGCATTAGCATAAGACTTGGTATCGACACCGACTTCACGTTGATTAATCAGTGACTTTTTATGAGGATGGCTAAATTCAACCGGGTCTTCAATCGTTAATATATGGCTGTTACTGTTTGCATTTCTATGATCAATCATCGCAGCCAGCGTGGTTGATTTACCAGAACCGGTACCACCTACCATTAGAATCAAACCACGTTTATTCATGATCAATTCTGTTAAAATCTCTGGCACACCGAGATCCTGTATCGTAGGAATCTGGTTTGGAATACGACGTAACACCATGCCAATATGACCACGTTGACGGAAAACATTAACACGAAATCGCGCTAAGTCTTCTAGAGGTATTGCAAAATCACATTCAAGTCGTTCTTCAAACTCATTCTGTTGATGCTCATTCATTATTCCATAAGCAGCAGCTTTAGTTAGTTCCGGCGTAAGGATTGTCTTGCCAACTGGATTAGCCTTACCTTCTATTTTAACTTTTACTGGTGAGTTAACCGTTAAAAAAAGATCTGACGCATCTTTTTCAACCATCAATTTTAGATAAGGTGTGATATCCATTTAATATACCGTTTATTATTTTTTTAGTTATTTAAATTTTTGCAAATACTATCGCATCATTCCAGATTCTTCTTCAGTCTCTTCAAGACTAAGATGGTCCAAACCGTCTTGTGCATCTTTACCTTTTGCTTCTTTACCTTCCAGTTTGATGCGTAATCGTAATTCGTTCATTGAGTCAGCAGCACGTAATGCATCTTCGAGTTTAATTCTGTCATCTTCATAGAGATCAAATAAAGCCTGATCAAATGTTTTCATACCAAGCTCATTTGACTTAGCCATGATCGCTTTGATCTCATGTACTTCACCTTTCAGGATTAAATCAGAAATCAAAGGTGAGTTAAGTAGAATTTCAATTGCTGCTGCACGTCCCTTACCATCAACAGTTTTTAACAAGCGTTGCGAAATAACCGCTTTTAAGTTTAATGATAAATCCATTAACAGTTGCGTCTTACGCTCTTCTGGGAAGAAGTTGATAATACGATCCAGTGCCTGGTTAGAACTATTCGCATGCAATGTTGCCATCGCCAAGTGACCAGTTTCAGCGAAAGCAATACCAAACTCCATTGTATCTCTATCTCGAATCTCACCAAGCAGAATGACATCTGGCGCCTGTCTTAAAGTATTCTTTAATGCGATATCCCAATCATCTGTATCAACACCGACTTCACGCTGCATGATGACGCAATTTTTATGCGGATGAACATATTCGATTGGATCTTCAATGGTAATAATATGACCGTAAGAATTTGCATTACGATAATCTATCATCGCCGCTAATGAAGTTGATTTACCAGAACCGGTACCACCGACCATAATGACCAGACCATTCTTCGTCATGACCACATCTTTCAATACTTCTGGTAGACCAAGTTTATCCAGATTCGGAACATCGGTTTCAATAACACGCATGACTGCGCCACAAAACCCTTGTTGGATATACGCATTAGCACGGAAACGACCAATACCGACTGGCGCAACGGCAAAGTTACATTCCTTGGTTGCTTCAAATTCCTTTAACTGCTTGTCATTCATGACCGCATAAACCAGTGCTTTGGTATTTTCCGGTGTCAATTCTGTTTTGGAGACAGGCGTCATTTTGCCATGAATTTTCATTGCTGGCGGAAAACCGACAGTAATGAATAAATCGGAACCTTTCTTCTCAATCATTAACTTGAGAAGATCGCGCATAAATTTTATCGCCTGTTCTCTTTCCATCTAAACCTCTCCCGCTCAGGAATTAATGTTTATCAGTAATACTTAGAAGGTATCTTTATTCGCTGCTTTCGATAGTGCTTCTTGACGTGTTACAACATTCTTTTGCACCAGTTGTTGTAAATTCTGATCCAGTGTTTGCATACCAAACTGTTGACCTGTTTGGATCGCTGAATACATTTGCGCAATTTTGTTTTCACGAATCAGGTTACGAATCGCAGGCGTACCGATCATGATTTCATGCGCTGCGACACGACCGCCACCCTGTTTTTTCAACAGTGTTTGCGAAATAACGGCTTTTAATGATTCTGATAACATCGCACGAACCATGTCTTTTTCTTCAGCAGGGAATACATCGACAACACGGTCAATGGTTTTTGCCGCAGAGCTAGTATGCAAGGTACCGAAAACCAAGTGACCCGTTTCTGCTGCTGACAACGCTAAGCGGATTGTTTCTAAATCTCGCATTTCACCGACCAGAATAACATCTGGATCTTCACGCAATGCGGAACGTAATGCTTCGTTGAACCCAAGTGTGTCTCGATGCACCTCACGCTGGTTGATCAAACATTTCTTACTGGTGTGTACAAATTCGATTGGATCTTCAACGGTAAGAATATGACCGTATTCTGTATTATTTTTATGGTTCACCATCGCTGCCAGCGTGGTTGATTTACCTGAACCGGTAGGCCCGGTTACCAGTACTACTCCACGCGGATAATCAGAGATTTCTTCAAAAATTTTCGGCGCGTTAAGTTGCTCGAGAGATAAAATTTCAGAAGGAATGGTACGAAATACAGCACCAGCACCACGGTTCTGGTTGAATGCGTTTACACGAAAACGCGCTAGACCGGGAATTTCAAATGAAAAGTCACATTCGAGAAATTCTTCGTAATCCTTACGTTGTTTGTCGTTCATGATGTCATAAACCATGTCATGCACATCTTTGTGATCCATGGTTGGAACGTTAATTCGGCGCATATCACCATCAACACGTATCATCGGCGGCTCGCCTGCTGATAGATGTAAATCCGAGCTACCATTTTTAACACCGAAGGCTAAAAGTTCACCAATATCCATTTATCTCTCCCATCTAAGTAATGACATAGATAACTATGCGTGTTGCAATATTATTCTGATTTTTAACGCAAAACGGGCGAATTTGGAAAACCGTGAATATCCGTTCAATCCACCGCGCATATTGTTGTTAATATTACTGATATTTTAAATTATAGACTACCCATATTAAGTAATTTATGAAAATCACTGAGAATCTGAGCAAAATCCGCAATGAAATCCGTAGCGCAGAAAATGAGTTTCAGCGCGAACAGGGCTCAGTCAATTTATTAGCGGTAAGTAAAACACGTTCAGCTGACGAAATAATGACAGCTTATAACGCTGGGCATCGTCATTTCGGCGAAAACTACTGTCAGGAAGCAGTAGAAAAAATTGAGGCCATTGGCAAGAACGATATCACTTGGCACTTTATTGGGCCGATTCAATCGAACAAGACTAGCCTGATTGCACAATATTTCGATTGGGTGCATACCATTGACCGCATCAAAATAGCGCACCGACTTAATGACAGCAGACCTGACGATAAATTAGCACTTAATATATGTATTCAAATCAACATCAGTGGCGAAGAAAGCAAATCTGGTATTAGTCTGGACTGCGTAGATGACTTTATAGATGAGCTTGCACAATTTAAACGCCTAAAAGTCAGAGGGCTAATGGCCTTGCCTGCACCGAGCAATAACTTCGAGGAGCAAAGAGCCGCTTTTTCAACATTAAAACAAAAATATTCTTCTCTTAAAGAAAACAGGACTGAGTTCGATACATTATCTATAGGCACAACACAGGATATGCACGCGGCAATCGCTGAAGGCGCAACCATTGTGCGGATAGGTACGGCCATTTTTGGCCCGAGAAATGTTAATCGGACTTAAATAGAAAAAGCTAAGCCTGATATTTTATTTGTACACCGTTATACTTTTACCTTAATAAACTAATAGTAAACTAACAGTAAATTTAAGGGCAAATTAAGAAACCCCAAATATGGAAAATTGCACAATAACATTTATCGGCTGCGGCAATATGTCTCGCAGCTTAATTGGTGGATTAATCGCCAATGGTATTAAGCCAGAAAAACTGTTTGCGACTGATCCTGATGAGAATCAACGCAATGCCATAACAAAACAATTCAGTATTTCGACATTTGCTGATAATAAAGAAGCGATAACAAATGCCGATGTCATATTGCTCGCAGTAAAGCCTCAAGTTATGCATGCGGTCGTAAGCGATATTGCAGAGTCAATTAAAGGCACGAATAAATTAATTATATCGATTGCTGCCGGCGTTAAACTGGATTCAATAATAAGCTGGCTTGGAGACCAAACTGCCGTCGTCAGAGTTATGCCAAATACGCCAGCGCTGATTCAAGTAGGTGCTGCCGCTATCGTCGCAAACGAACATACAACTGATGCACAAAAAAATATAGCTGAAGCAATGATGCGTTCGGTTGGTACCGCTATCTGGCTCGATTCAGAAGAACAAATGGATGCAGTAACAGCAGTATCGGGCAGCGGTCCAGCATATTTTTTCTACTTTATGGAAGCAATGGAAAAAGCAGCGATAGATATGGGGCTAAATGAAGAACAGGCAAGATTACTAACTATCGAAACAGCGGTAGGCGCATCAAAGATGGCATTAATGTCGTCTTCTGACCCGGCAGAATTAAGACGACAAGTGACTTCGCCTGGCGGTACAACGGAACAAGCGCTCAATACTTTTATGCAAAACAATATGGAAGCATTAGTAGAAAAAGCAATGCAAGCAGCGAAACAACGATCAATAGAACTATCCGAAGAGTTTGGGAAATAATATGGGCGGCGGTTACTTTACAGAAGCAGCAGTATTTTTAATCGAGATTATTTTTGGTCTTTATATTCTCGCCATATTACTTCGTTTCTTATTAGCACGAGTAAGAGCAGACTTTTATAATCCACTATCTCAATTCATTGTTAAAGTAACCAACCCGGCAATAAAACCTTTAAGGCGGATCATTCCCGGTTATTGGGGAATAGACTGGCCATCGATAGTATTGCTATTCGCCGTTCAAATTGTAGAAATTATTTTAGTAGCCTTAGTAACAAGCGGCCGAATACCGGCAGTTGAAGGGTTATGTATTTTAACAATAGCAAACTTAATTAAAGAAGTAATTTACGTTTATATTTTTATAATATTAATTCAAGTTGTTATTAGCTGGATAAACCCCGGTGCTTATAACCCAATCACTAGCTTACTGTATCAACTAAGTGAACCTGTATTAAAACCGGTTAAACGATTACTGCCTCCGGCAGGTGGTTTTGATTTTTCACCATTAGTTGTACTAATAGGGTTTCAGTTAATGATTATTTTATTAGTATCGCCGTTGATGGATTTAGGTTTAAGACTTTCTTATTAAATTTAATAATCTGAAAATTCTTTCAATAATCTGACAGTAATTAGTTCTTATTGACTTTGCTTTTCGCGTTTATCGCGACCAACTTCTTTTTAAAAAGAAGTTGGCAAGAAAAACCTTTCCCGATGTCATGGCCTACGGCTCCCTTCGTCGCTCACAGTTATATACGGGTCGCGCATACGCTCATCCATGATCGGATGCGCTCAATTGTGCGTCCTGCACAATTGCCCCTATAACTCTTCACTCCTCAGCATGACATTAGGGGAAATCATTAAAGAGACTTTATAATTCACTTAAATTTAACTAAAAAGGATCATTTATATGTCTGGCAATGACTTCGAGAGACTGCGAAATGCCGTTCAAAGAGAATTAAAACTCTACAAACCATCAGAACAAGATTACGAGACA
>JBMZNW010000071.1:7025-9265 GCA_049619915.1 Gammaproteobacteria bacterium | reverse complement strand
TTCTTTGTAATAAACCATCCGGATTCATTAATGGAATAATATTCCAATGAAAAAGACCAGAGTGATATCGCTCCAGCGTTTTCATCCATTTAAAAACAATACTGACAGATGAATATTCATCGCCATGAATACCGCCAATTAACAGGACTCTCCCTAAAGGAGAGCGCCTTGGTAATGGTGGGTATTCTTTTAGAAGAATCGCTTGTTTGTTTACTGAACGACCCTCTGTCGCAGTAAGATTAATATCCAGGCAGTCCTTAATATTGACGCTACCAAGTTTATTACCGATTCGGGTGCACTGTTCATTCATCAATAGGTCATTTTCTTCCGCTTTTAATGGCGATACTGATAGTGCGAAAAGGCAGGCAAGTAATTGTATTTTTCTAAACATTTTTATTAATTATAAAATCAAGAAACAATCCTGCGAAAACAGTCAAACCAAACCAGTTATTATTTAAAAATGCCTGCATGCATCGTTCCGGTTCTCTATTTCTAATAAGAAACTGTTGATAAATAAAGAAACCGCTCGCAATCGCAAGACCGAAATAATAATAGCTCCCCAGCTGCGCCTGTTTACCTGTCATTATCAGTGTGATTAAAACAAGCGCTTGAATAATACCGATAATAACCCGATCAGCATCATCAAACAAAATTGCTGTCGATTTAACACCGATTTTCAGGTCATCTTCACGGTCAACCATGGCATACATCGTATCATAGGCGACAGACCAGAGAATGTTGGCAATCAGTAATAACCAGGCAATTTGCGGGACAGAGCCTGTTTGCGCTGCAAATCCCATTGGTATCGCCCAGCCAAATGCTAAACCTAGAAAGAACTGAGGTAGATAAGTATAACGTTTCATAAAAGGATAAATACCGGCCAGCATTACCGCGATAAAAGCCAGTTGGATGGTTAGCCAGTTCATTGTTAGAACAAGTAAAAAGGCAATCAGAATCAAGCTGCCCGCCAGTAGCAACGCTTCTCGAGGACTTATTTTTCCACTAGCTATAGGGCGCTTTTTCGTACGTGCAACGTGTGGGTCATAATGTCTATCAGCAATATCATTTAATACACAACCGGCTGAGCGCATTAAAATAACACCCAGTACAAAAACAATTAAAACGTTGGTATCTGGTAGTCCTTGTGCGGCCATTGATAAACCCCAAAGCGTTGGCCATAACAGTAAACATATTCCAATCGGCTTATCCAGTCGGGTTAATAATGCATATTGTTGTAGTCGAAAACGAATTGCTGGCCAATATGCTTTGCATGTTGAAACAGATTTGTGCGTGAAAACCAATAAATGATTTCGGTATATGTGAAAATACTTAACGCTAATAGCTCTGGTTTTTTTGAAAAAATATGTCAGCGTTACTCCAAATTGACTGAGTAACATCATTATTTTTTTTAGTACAAGATCTAGTTTTTGTTGCATTCCAAAACCGCAGGTAAAAATATTTCAGTAACCAATAAGGGCTTTTGTTCAATATAAAAAAGAGACTGCCTTCCCCATAACTCTGAAGTAATATCCAATCCTTTTGTTGCTTCAGCATGTAGTTCGCAGTCTACAGGAATTATTGCATAGCGCATTACATCACGATAAGTTGAATCATCATTAAAGAGAAAGTCTCCTAAAGGCTGCTTTCCCATTTGCAGTAATTTTTTATTGTTTCCTGATAATGTTTCCTCAGGAATAATACTGCGTGCGTAAACTAATACCTTTTCATCATCTTTTAAAAAAACTTTTCTTATAAAGGCAGTGTCATTATCAGCTAACGATAATAAGTCTGTTTCATTTTTTATAGGTTGTTGCCATTCTTCACTAATGAGTTCGAGATTAAACAAACCGGAACAATGTTGCTGAATAAAACGTGTCAGTGAGTTTTCATGATATAGAAACGGATAGACGCGTTTTTCAGAAATCGTTTGCTGTGAAGCTTCTTTATTTAGCCAATCTGGGGTCAATATTCTTTATCCGGTTAAACATTACTGTATTCGACAGTTTTTCCAAGCCATCGATGAATCAGCGATTCTACCTTGTCAGCATCATTATCAAATAGATATTTTGCTGTATTTTGTATTTCGGGTAATAAACGCGAGTCGCGCATTAAGTCGGCAACGCGCATGTCTGGTATGCCTGCCTGGCGTGTGCCTAATACTTCGCCTGGTCCTCGTAATTCGAGATCTTTTTCAGCAATGACAAAACCGTCACTGCTGGTGCGCATGATCCCAAGCCGTT
>JBMZNW010000071.1:1992-7015 GCA_049619915.1 Gammaproteobacteria bacterium | reverse complement strand
TTGGCTAAATCGCCAAGCGGCGTTTGATACATTAAAACACAATCACTTTTTATATCGCCTCGGCCTATGCGGCCGCGTAATTGATGTAATTGTGATAAACCAAAGCGTTCAGCATTGTCTATGATCATTAAACTGGCATTGGGCACATCAACACCGACTTCGATAACTGTTGTTGCAACAAGAAGATCTATTTTGCCTTCTTTAAAGGATTGCATAATGTTTTCTTTTTCTGCCGCTTTCAGTCGGCCATGAATCAGACCGACATTTATATTACTCAGTGTTTCTTTTAATGTTTCTGCTGTTTCAATCGCCGTTTCGCATTGTAGTGTTTCTGATTCTTCAATCAGTGTACAAACCCAGTAAACCTGTCGGCCTTCTCTGCAAAGTGCGCCTATTCTATTAATAATGTTTTCGCGTTTTTCATTAGAAATAACGCTGGTGTTGATTGCTTTACGCCCGGGCGGTAGTTCATTAATAACAGTATGATCAAGGTCAGCATAAGCCGTCATAGTTAATGTTCTTGGAATCGGTGTTGCCGTCATAATTAATTGATGTGGATATTTATTATCCTGTTGGCCTTTTTCCAGTAACGCAAGTCGTTGATGTACGCCAAAGCGATGCTGCTCATCAATAACAATCAGCCCCAATTTTGCAAAAGCGATGGAATCTTGAAAAAGCGCATGCGTACCTATAGCAACAACAGGTTTGCTTTCCAATAAGCGTGCTTCAGCTTCAGAACGTAAAGACTTTTTAAGTTTGCCAGTAAGGAATACAACATCAATATTCAAACCAATATCGGGCGCAGCAAACCAGTTAACAAAGTTATTATAATGTTGTTCTGCGAGTAATTCAGTTGGCGCCATGATTGCGACTTGATAACCTGATTCTATCGCCTGTAATGCAGCCATTGCTGCAACGACTGTTTTACCGGAACCTACATCACCCTGCACAAGACGCAACATTGCTTCGGATTTTTTTAAATCCGCAGAGATAATTTTAAAAGCTTGTTGCTGTGCATTCGTTAATTTAAATGGCAATTGTTTTAAAAACGCTGATACTAAGTTATTGTCATTGGATAAAGCGGGCGATTGTTCTTTTCTAAATTCCTTGCGTAATTGCAATAAACTTAACTGATGCGCGAGTAATTCTTCAAATGCCAGTCTTGTTTGTGCCGGATGTTTCCCTTCCAGTAAGCTTTGTATATCTGCTTCTGGTGGCGGTCGATGCACGTAGGATAAAGCATTCGATAAAGTAGGCAGGTTTAGTTTTGCTAAAATATTTTCAGGCAATAATTCAACCAGGTGTTCGGGATTATTATTTAGTACTTGTATTACGTAAACGAGTTTGTTGTAAGCCTTCTGTACTCGGGTATACTGCTGTTAACTGCTCATCTAACTCAACATCCTGCTGTTCATTAATCACTCTGTATTCAGGGTGCACCATTTCTAGTGAGTCCTGACCAAAACGAACTTGGCCATAACAACGAACAGATAAACCACGTTGCAATCCTTTTTCCTGAGATTTTGAAAAATAAAAAAAACGTAAAACTATAGCGCCAGTGCCATCGCTGATACGACATAGTAATGAACGCCGTCTTCCAAAACGTACCTGCGTCAGTTCTATTTCTCCCTGTATATAGGCATTGTCTCCTGAACGTAACGTACCTATAGGTGATAAACGCGTCCGGTCAATATAACGATGAGGCAGATGAAAAAGTAAATCCTGTATTTCGCGGATATTGATTTTTTTCAGCTTATCTTGCAGACTGGGACCGACTCCACTTAACGCCGAGATCGGATCAGTAAGCGAATGTTGTTTATTATTCTTCAAAGCTGAGTCTAAATTAATGTCAACACAAGCTTGCGTTAAATGGCTGTTCTTATCTAGAAATTATAGTGTCATTATCGCATCCATTTCTACTAATGCGCCTTTAGGTAAACTCGCTACACCAACAGCCGCACGAGCAGGGTAGGGCTCGGCAAAATATTCTGCCATGACTTCATTCACTAAAGGAAAATGCGACAGGTCGGTTAGGAATATATTAAGTTTGCTAATGTCCGCCAACGAGCCTCCGGCAGCTTTCGCAACGGCAGTGAGGTTATCGAATACGCGAGTGATTTGAACACGCATATCGCCTTCGATCAGTTCCATTGTTTCTGGTACCAAGGGGATTTGTCCAGAAAGATAGACGGTATTACCGACTTTTACAGCCTGAGAATAAGTGCCTATGGCTTGTGGTGCATCTGTAGTCGAAATGATTTCTTTATTCATGATTAAAAACTCTCTTGAAAAACTAATTGTTTAATAGTGTTAAAAACGTGTGATTTGAGAAATGCTTTTTAGCGTCCTTATTCTTCTTATCACATCGGCCAAATGTCTACGGTTTTGGACTTCAATAATAAATGTTAATAAGGTGTAGCGGTCATCTCTGTCTTTCATTGCGACGTTGACAATATTCGCATCTGTATCAGATATCGCTGATGAGACCGTAGCAAGTACGCCACGTTGATTGCCGGCATACATTTGAATTTTTACTTCGAAATCACGTTTAACATCGGCTTCCCATTCAACATGAATCCATTTTTCCTGGTCATTTTGGTATTCAGCAATGTTTTTACAGCTTTGCCTATGTACAACAATGCCGCGTCCCGATGTAATAAAACCGTGGATAGGATCTCCAGGTATGGGATAACAACATTTAGGAAAGCTAACAACCATACCTTCCGTGCCTTTGATTGATAATGGCGTTGCTTTTTTCTCTGCTGCCGTTTCTTCATCTTGCTTAGTCAGCTTTTCAAATGCGACCAACTGTCTTGCAACGAGCGGTGCAAATTTATTACCTAGCCCAATTTCCTGAAACAGTTCACCTTCAGTTCTGGCTTTATTTTCAGTCAATAAATATTGCATATCCTTTTCATTGATATCTTGATAAGTATAAGCAAAGGGTTCCAGTTCACGGTTTAATAAACGTTTGCCCAATGCTATCGCTTCGTGGTTTTGCAGGTTTTTCAAAAATTGTCGTATCTGTGTTCTTGCTCTCGCACTGACAACGAAATTTAACCAGGCAGGATCGGGGCGGCCACTATTGGCCGTGATTATTTCAACAGTTTGGCCATTTTTTAATAATGTACCTAATGGAAACAGTTTTCTGTTTATACGTGTACCAACACAACTATTACCAATATCAGTGTGTATTGCGTAAGCAAAATCAACGGCTGTTGCACCACTTGGTAATTCCATAATTTTGCCTTTAGGTGTGAAGACGTAAACATCATCAGGAAACAGATCGACTTTTACGCTATCGAAAAACTCTTCCGGATTACCGGCTGATTTATTCAGTTCGACAATATTACGCAACCATTCTCTTGCGCGACGATGTGCACCGCTGCGATCATTACCTTTGCGTATAGCTTTTTTCGATTTGCCTTCGGCTTTATATAACCAGTGCGCAGCAATACCTGCTTCGGCTACATCATCCATTTCTTTAGTACGAATCTGAATTTCGATTGGCACACCAAAGGGGCCAAACAAGACAGTGTGTAGCGATTGGTAACCATTTGCTTTAGGAATAGCAATATAGTCCTTGAATTTACCGGGAACCGGTTTGTATAAATTATGCACAGTACCAATTGTTCGATAGCAAGTATCAATATCATCAACAATTAAACGGAAGGCATAAACATCATAAACATCATTAAAAGACAGGTTTTGGTCGCGCATCTTCTGATAGATGCCATAAAGATGTTTTTCTCTGCCGAGAATTTGCCCGGGTACTTTTTCCTGGCGCATGCGTCGTTTTAGCGCGGTACGTATTTTCGTGATGACTTCTTTGCGGTTTCCTCGTGCCTTATTAATCTGTTCGTTTAATATCCTGTAGCGCATGGGATAATATATTTCGAAACCACGCTCTTCGAGTTCAAGACGTATCGTATTAACGCCTAATCGCAATGCAATCGGCGCATAGACTTCCAGCGTTTCCTTGGCAATGCGTCGACGTTTCTCAGGCTTTAATGCGCCCAAGGTACGCATATTATGTAAACGGTCAGCTAGTTTGACGAGAATGACACGAATATCATTACTCATTGCCATTAACATTTTACGAAAGTTATGTGCTTGTGCTTCTTCAACACTTTCAAATTGAATCTTATCGAGCTTACTAACACCGTCGACTATTTCAGCAACACCCTTACCAAAGCGTCGGGTGATAGCAGTTTTTGCAGTGGGCGTGTCTTCTATAACATCATGCAGTATCGCTGCGATTAGTGTTTGGTGATCCATATGCATCTCACCAAGGATATAAGCTACTTCTAATGGGTGGTGGATATAGGGTTCGCCACTTTTTCGCTTTTGCCCTTCATGTGCTTTAGCACTGAATTGATAGGCACGTCGAACTTTTTCAACTTGCTCAGGTTGCAGGTAGGTTCCAATAAGTTTGCTTAGGTCGCTAATTGTTTGCACAGGATAAATTTACTTTTGTTAAATACAAAAAATGATTTATTTAGAATTGTATACCACAAACGCATAAAGGCGCATTTATGTACAGGAAGTACTGTATGCCGCGTGCGCATGGATGCGCAGGAGCGGCGCTGCTTATATAAAGAAACCGAGGAAGTCCTGAGAGACGACGATTAATAGATTAATTTGAGTTCTTATTCAGTTGGTGAAGCAGGGGTAGGAATTGCAAAATCAGCTTCAGTAAATTCTTCTTCTTCTTCAAATTGGTTAACCTTATTAATATTGTCTTCAGTGATTAGGTTTTCAGCAATTTCACGTAATGCAATTACGGTTGGTTTATCCTGATTAATAGGAACCAATGGATCAGCACCCATTGCAATTTGGCGCGCACGCTTACTCGCTAATAAAACCAGATCGTAGCGGTTTTCAATATTTTCCAAGCAATCTTCGACGGTTAATCTGGCCATGTTGTCCTCGTTTAACTATATATGTTCATATTAGCCGGTTAAAAAATGACCAGCCTATAAAGTGGAGCGCTATTCTACTGAATTTTGAGGTCGATCTGCAA
>JBMZNW010000071.1:0-1982 GCA_049619915.1 Gammaproteobacteria bacterium | reverse complement strand
AATGAATCAATCTCAGCGCTATTTTAGTCGTTTTCAGCGATGATTTTATTAACAAAGTCATCATAAAACGCCGATTGCCGACAGTTTCCGAGGTTAGTCGCAGTAATAATCGCTTCCAGTTCGGATACAGCCCGGTCAAAATCATCGTTAATGACGATGTAATCAAATTCCTTGTAGTGTGACATTTCTTCACGCGCAGCACTCATGCGCTTATCAATGGTTTCTTGATCATCATTTTGTCTGCCAACAAGTCTATCGTGCAAGGTCTCATAATCGGGTGGCAATATGAAAATGCCGACACAATTACGTAATTGTGATTTCACTTGCTGGGCACCTTGCCAGTCAATCTCGAGAATGATGTTTCTACTTGAGGCCAGTTCTTGTTCAACCCAGTCACGCGATGTGCCGTAATAATTACCAAACACCTTGGCGTATTCGAGGAAACGATTTTCTTTAACCATATTCTTGAATTCGGCTTCATCAATAAAGTGATAGGCCTCGCCATCTTTTTCATTATGTCTAGGCTTACGGGTAGTATGAGATATCGATACGCCAGTGTTATCTGTCTTGCCACTGATTGCTTTTACCAGAGAGGTTTTGCCCGCACCTGATGGCGCTGCAATAATAAATAGAGTTCCGCTTTTGCCTTGCATAATTCTTAATTATTCTATGTTTTGAATTTGTTCTCTAATCTGCTCAATGATGACCTTTAATTCAACAGATGAATTGGTTGTATCCATATGCGCGGATTTAGAACCTAATGTATTTGCTTCTCTATTCATTTCCTGCATTAAAAAGTCCAGTCTTCTGCCTATAGGCCCCTTTTGTTCTAATACTCGACTGACTTCTTCTATATGTGCATTCAGTCGGTCCATTTCTTCTGCAACATCCATTTTCTGTGCTAATAGCAGCAATTCCTGTTCCAATCGTTCCTGATTAAATTCACTGGTGAGTTCCTGTGCTTTTAATATAAGCTTTTCACGTATATTGCTCTGAATAGTCGGCATTATTTCATTCACTTCCGCTACAATCTGTTTTGCAGATTGACAGCGTTCAGTCACCATTGTTTTTATTTTCTCGCCTTCTCTTTCTCGCGTGTCAATAACGCTGACGAGAGTTTCATCAATTAATTCAAATACCGGTCCGCCAATTTTTTCAGGGTCAGGCACATCTTTATCCAGAACGCCCGGCCAACGTAATAGTTCCAAAGGATTGACAGGTGCTGACGTTTTTAGCTTCTCTGCTGTTGTTTCCATCGTTTCAATGACTTTTTCCAGCAGGTCTTGATTAACAGGTAAGCTGTCTTTTACAGCTTCTTGATGTGTGAAGCGGATATTACAATCGACCTTGCCTCTTTTTAATTTACTTGAAATACGATCGCGGATTTTCTGTTCTAGAAACCGCAACTCTTCTGGCATGCGCAATGATATTTCCAGATAACGGTGGTTTACAGTTCTGATTTCGCAAGAGGTCTCTCCCCAGTCTCCTGACTGTTCAGTTCTACCGTATGCGGTCATGCTTTTTATCATTTAAATTACCTGCTTTATCATTATTTTTTCTTAATAGTAACGTTTCGTGTGAGAGAGGGGAAATACGCCATCAATTTTTTCGTTATAATGCGACACTTTTTATTATGGAGAATACTCTATGCGCCCAAGTGGACGTCAACCAGACCAGCTGCGCTCGGTCAAAATAACAAGAAATTTTACCTGCCATGCTGAAGGATCGGTTTTAATTGAATTTGGCAATACCAAGGTAATTTGTAATGCCAGCTTTGATGCCGGCGTGCCCGGATTTCTACGTGGTAAAGGCACAGGTTGGGTTACGGGTGAATACGGTATGTTGCCGCGATCAACTGGCTCGCGTATGCGCCGTGAATCGACGCAGGGCAAACAGGGCGGAAGAACCATGGAAATACAGCGTCTAATCGGTCGCTCTTTAAGAGCAGTTGTCGATATGGATGAGCTTGGTGAAAATACAAT